>CAYUZM010000013.1:0-18767 GCA_964449665.1 uncultured Solibacteraceae bacterium | reverse complement strand
AATTGTGGTCAGCGATGCCGGTGTGGCGTCGTCCTTGACCACGGGCGACGCCGGGTCCGTGCCGAGCCATTCGCCGAAGGCCCGGATGCGGGAGCCGGGGTCGGCCGGCGCCGCCGCGTCAGCGAAGGCGTAGATCCGCCAGCGGCCGGCGGCCTCGTGCAGATGGCCGAGGTCGACGACATTCGAGGCGGCTCGCCGGAACGACATTGCCGGGGAAGAGGTCACGCATGTATCCGGTGCCTGCCACACGGGTGGACTTGGGATCGTATATGGAGACAACCTGACCGGCGGCGTTGCGAGTCTGCGTGAAGTTGCCGAGGCGTTGCAACTCCGTGGGGACGCTGCGCACGAGGTTGGTGCCGGTGGAAGAGCGAAGTCCTTCGTAGGAGACGAAAAAGAATGTGCGGTTGCGGCCGTCGTATAGCTGGGGCAAGTTGACCGGGCCGCCGATAGTGCCGCCAAACTGGTTCCGCTTGAAGCTTGCCAAGCCGATGTTGCTGCGATTGTTGAAGAACGTATTGGCATCGAGTGCGCTGTTCCGGAGATAGTTGTAGGCGCTGCCGTGGAGTGAGTTGGTGCCGGATTTGGAGACTACGGTCACGGTGCCTCCGCCGGTGTTGCCATATTCTGCCGACAAGGTGTTCGTGATCACGCGGAACTCCTGCACGGCATCGAGACTGATTTTGTATGCGGCCGTTTGAGCCGAACCGGGACCGCTGCCGGCCGCCATAGCGGGAGAACCGTCGAGCAGAATTTCGCTAGAGTTGTTGCGGCCGCCGTTCACGGAAAACGAACCGGCGCCATCGAAATTATTCGGGTCGAAAGTGGGGCCTTGGCGGACGTTGGGAACAAGCGTGATCAGGCCCAGGCTTTGCCGGCCGTTCAAGGGTAGGTTGGCAATCTGCTTGTTGTCGACAACCTGGGACATGGTGGCATTGGCGGTTTCCAATGCGACGGCCTGGGCGTCGACGGTCATTACCTGGTCGCTTGAACCGATCTCCAGGCGGATCGAAAGATCGAGCTGTTGATCGACGCGCAAAACCAGATCTTTGATCGTGCGCGTAGTGAAGCCGCCGGCGGAGACTTCGACTTCGTATGTGCTGGGAACGAGGTTGGGAACGGAGAAGCGGCCGGCCTCGTTGGTTGTGCGTTCATTCGCCAGTCCCCGGACGGCGTCTTTGACGCGGACGGTAGCGTTGGGGACAACGGCGCCGCTGGGATCGAGGACGGCGCCGGCGACGGTTGCGCGGGAAGATTGGGCCCAACCTGGCGCGGCTGCGGCCAACAGGGCGCCGAGTAGAGCGGTTCGGGGAAAGCTCACCAAAGTGCGATACAAACCTTGTACCTCCTGGAATGAAACCATACTTTGAAACGATTCATGTTGTCAATAGCCCTAAGAAGATTGAATTTTACTCCGCCTATGGCTAGCGCTGGAAATTGGTCGAAAAAGAGATTGAAACGATTCATCATTTGCAGTATCGTGAATCGAGCACCCCGGCGCCGGGCGCTTGAACGCCAGGAGGAAATACTCGTGAGAATTCCGATTGCCACCGCGGCCATCATGCTTGCGGTTTGGAGTGCCGCCCTGCCCGCGGCTGTTCCAGTTATCTTCGACACCGACATGGGCAACGATGTCGACGATGCGCTCGCTCTGGCCATGCTGCATACGCTGACCGGCCGCGGAGAATGCGAGCTGATCGGCGTGACACTCACCAACGCAGCCCCTGACGCAGTGCCCTACATCCGGATGTTCAACCGCTTTTATGGACGAGAGAACATGCCGGTAGGCGTGGCCATAAAGAACCTGCCGAAGGGTGCGCAGGACGGATTCCTCTCGGCAACGCTAAAGTCGGCGCCGGCCATATGGAAGAAGAAGTCCGATGGTAAAGCCGAATCGGCAGTACAGGTGTTGCGCAAGCTTCTTGCGGCGAGCCGTGAAAAGGTACGTATCGTACAGGTCGGATTCAGCACGAACCTCGATGCGTTGCTCGATTCGCCGCCGGACGCGATTTCTTCACTCGATGGCATGGCGCTGGTACGCGAAAAGGTCGAGATGCTGTCTGCCATGGCGGGAAACTTCGCTGAGGACAAGCCGGAATTCAACATCTTCATCGACGCTCCGGCGGCGCGGCGGCTCATCGAGCGCTGGCCTGTGCCGATTGTGTTCAGCGGATTTGAAATCGGCTTGAACCTGAAATATCCCGCACGCGCAATCGATCAACATTTTCGTTATGCTGCGTGGCATCCCGCGGCGGAGTCGTACAAGAACTACAAGAAGATGCCGTACGACCGGCCCACGTGGGACTTGACTTCGGTGCTCTACGCGGTTCGGCCCGATCAGGATTACTTCGATCTCTCGGAACCGGGGCAGGCGACTGTGAGTGAAAAGGACCTGACGCCATTCCAGTCAAAGGCGGGAGGTCTACACCGGTATTTAAAAAACGGCTCCGCACAACGGGCACGAGCTCTGGAAGCGCTGATGCTGTTGGCAAGCGAGCCGCCCCGTGCGAGCAAGGCAAATACAAAGGCGGCTCGATGAGCCGGATCTTCGTAGTAGGAAGCTTGAACGCGGACTTGGTATTGCGAACTGAGCGATTTCCCAAGGCAGGGGAAACTCTTTCCGGCAGCGACTTGCAGGTATTTCCCGGTGGGAAGGGCGCGAATCAGGCGTTCGCGGCGGCGCGTCTGGGCGCGAAGGTATCCATGACGGGGCGAGTAGGTGCGGATGCCTACGGCAACCTGTTACGCACTGGGTTAACCGGCGCTGGAGCGGATTGTTCATGTGTGGAGCCTTCGATTCGGCCGACTGGGATCGCTATCATCACTGTGCTGCCTACGGGCGAGAACACTATTCTTCTCTCGCCCGGCGCCAACCACGACATGACGCCCGCGTGGGTGAAGGAGAAACTGACTGAGTTGACGCCGGACGATTTCCTGCTCTGCCAGTTGGAGATTCCGCTCGAGGCAACCGTGGCGGCGCTCGAGATCGCGCGCGAGCGGGGCGCGCGGTCGATGCTTGACCCCACACCCGCCCGTTCCCTGCCGCGCGAGATTCTCGAACTGGCCAGCATCATCACGCCGAATCAGTTGGAGGCAGCCACGCTTCTCGATGTGGGCGAGACAGCTCCGTCTAGCCTTGCCGAAGGAATTCTGGCTGCGCGGAAGCTGCGCGAACTGGGCGCGCGCAACGGGGTTCTGAAAATGGGCGGGTTGGGATGGGGGTGGGTGGGCGAGTCTGAGACGATCGCAGCCGATGGATTTGCCGTGAAGGCTGTCGACACCACCGCGGCGGGAGATACGTTTAATGCGGCGCTTGCCGTGTTGCTCGTGCGTGGCTCCGTGTTGGAGCAGTCCCTCATTTTTGCCAATGCCGCCGCGGCGCTTTCGGTGACTCGGGCTGGCGCGCAATCGTCAATTCCGTCACTCGGCGAAGTGCAGGCATTTCTTGAGCGGGCCGGCCGGATGGCAACCGAGGAGGTGCGGCGATGATCGTCGTGCAGGAGCTATGGCTGGCGATTCTGCTGTGCGTGGTTACGATGCTTGGCTGGGGTTCATGGGCCAATACGCAGAAGCTGGCAGGGAAGGACCGCTGGCCCTTTGAGCTTTACTACTGGGACTACGCGCTCGGAGTGCTGCTTTGTGGCGTGGTAGCCGCGTTTACCGCAGGCAGCTCCGGCAGCCACCTTCATCCTGTATTACCCAATCTTGCGCAGGCGGAGCCGGGTGCAATGTGGATTGCGTTCTCTTCAGGCGCGCTGTTCAATGTCGCCAATATCCTGCTGGTGGTAGCCATCGACCGTGCCGGAATGGCGGTTGCGTTTCCCATAGGCGTGGGGTTGGCGCTCGTGATTGGCACAATTGTCAGCTATGCGCAGGCGCCGCAAGGAAACGCAGGTGTTCTGGCGGGGGGTGTGGCATTGATTGTCCTGGCCATGGTGGCATCCTCGGTCGCATACAGGCGGTTGCCGCGAAAGTTGTCGGGCGCGGGAGCCGGCGTCCTGTACTCGGTGCTTGCCGGCTTGACGATGGGCTACTTTTATCCGCAATTGATGAAATCGATCACGCCCAACTTCACCGGCGGCCAACTGGTCGCGGGAATGCTGACGCCGTATGCGGCCCTGCTTGTTTTTGGGGCGGGATTGGCAGTAAGCAATCTCGTGCTCAATACGATTTTTATGCGTGCCGGCAAGGTGACCTACCGCGAGTACTTCAACGGTTCGGCGCGACTTCATTCGCTTGGCATTCTAGGAGGCGCCATCTGGATGACCGCGCTCATCTGCAATGTGCTGGCCTCGGGAGTTGCGGGTCCGGCGATCTCGTATGCACTCGGACAGGGCGCGACGCTGGTCGCCTCGCTTTGGGGCGTATTCGTATGGCGGGAGTTCAGTACGGCACCGGCAGGCACCAACAAGTGGGTCGCCGTCATGCTGGCGGGATATGTTGCAGGACTAACGCTGATCGGGTTGGCCACGCTGTAGGGTCCACAGATGAGCATCTGCACGCGGCGTCAATTTGCAGGACGGATGGCCACATGTATTCCCGCCGCCTCCGCGTTCAGTGCGCCATCGGCGGCTGCCCCCCCGAACGTGATCATCGTACTGGCCGACGACCAGGGATATGGCGATCTATCGGCGCATGGACACCCGGAGATCGAGACGCCCAACCTGGACCGGTTGGCCGGAGAGTCCGTACGCCTCACCGACTTTCACGTGAGCGCGATGTGCACGCCTACCCGGGCCCAGTTGATGACGGGCAGGGATTGCCTCGCGACCGGAGCGATGAACGTGAGCAGCGGGCGGAGCCTGATGCGCACCGATCTGCCGGTCATCAGCGAACTATTCCGCAAATACGGCTACGGCACTGGCATCTTCGGTAAATGGCATTTGGGCGACACGTACCCCTACCGGCCGGAGGATCGAGGGTTCAAGGAAACGGTGTGGTATCCGTCATCGCATATCGGCTCTGTGCCTGACGCCTGGAACAACGACTACTTCAACGATGCGTACCGTCACAACGGAAAAGTGAAAAAATACCGCGGCTATTCAGGCGATGTCTTCTTCGAAGAGGCAATGAAGTGGATGGAACGGACTCGCAAGAGAGGGCCATTCTTCGCCTACATCCCCTTGAACGTGGCGCACACGCCGCTCTTTGTGCCGGCGAACTTCAAGGAGGCGTATCGCAGCCTGCCGGAATCGGTAGCGCGATATTCGGCAATGATCGCCAACATCGACTACAACATGGGACGGCTCGACGAGATGTTGCGGCGCGCGGGCCTCCGCGAAAATACGATCGTGGTCTACCTTTCCGACAACGGCGCCACGCGAAGCACCATGCGCTACAACGCGGGCATGCGAGGAGCAAAGGCGGAACTGTACGAAGGTGGGCATCGGGCACCTTGCTTCGTGCGCTGGCCGGCTGGAAAGTTGAGTAGCGGCCGGGACGTCCAGGACCTGACGATTGTGCAGGATCTGTTGCCAACACTTGCAGAGTTGTGCGGCGTTCCGATTCCATCCGGTTTGCAGCTGGACGGTCTCAGTCTCGCGGGAGTATTGCGCGAGCCGGGGAATGAGGTGCCGGACCGGGTCGCGGTAATCCAGTACAGCCGCATGCCGGTTCGGCCTGGCGCGACCTCGCGTCCACAGAAAAACGATGCGGCCTTGCTTTGGCGCAAGTGGCGGCTTATTGGCGGGAAAGAGTTGTACGACATCGCTACGGATCCGGGCCAGGAGGCAAACCAAATAACCCGGCACCCAGAGATTGCCGCCATGTTGCAGCGTCACTACGACCAATGGTGGGCGCGGGTAGAACCGTCGTTGGATCAGTTTTTGCCGCTCGTTGTCGGCTCCGTACATGAGAATCCGGTCCTCGCCAGTTCCTGCGAGTGGGCCGACGTCTTTCTCGACCTAAGTGCGCAGGTGCGGAGCGGCGAGCGCAAGAATGGAGTCTGGCATCTCGAAGTCGCGCGGGCGGGCGACTATGAAGTTGCGCTTCGCCGCTGGCCCCGCGGGTGCGATGCCGCAATTTCCGCCGGCATTCCGGCGCATCGATCCGAAGACGGGGGCTATCCAGCCGGCGTTGCGATTCCCATTGCTAAGGCACGGCTCAAGCTCGGCCATTATGATCGAACCATAGATGTCGACACGAACGACCGCGAGGCAACATTTCGCATGAGCCTTGCGGTCGGACGCACGACGATGCAAAGTTGGTTTCTAGACGACGATGGCACCCCCCTTCTCGGCGCTTACTACGCCTACGTGTTTCGCAAATAGCTTTGCCGCAGCATAGACGAGCTGGCACGGGAGTAAGGTCGCTGCACCCGCCGGTGGCTTGATGCGCAAGTTCATACGAGCAACACGCGTTTGAACCGTAGGCGGAATCCGATGGAAACCTGCGATTCGCGCTGGGAATCCGTATCTATCCGTCCTTGCAACACAACCGGCAGACTCGAGACGCCACTGGTTCGGATGTGGGCCGCTCGTGGAGCGCTGATGGCGGCTTCGTTCATTGTCGGTTTTTCTGCGTCATCCCCAGGAGTTCACTCGGAATCCACCTCGTAGTCCGGCACGTTGCACTTAGTATGGCGTCACGCTGGCGGCCATGAAAGGGATCTGTTCGGCCCAGATTGTCTCATCTACTGAACTGAGCAAAGTGGGAACTGGGACGGCTGACGGTGGCGTTGCGCGGGGAGGCTCGCGCCAATCCGTTTATCGCTGTGCCGGTACCCAAGTCGCGCGCCGAAGTCGGAGCCGTAGTCGATGACTTGGAATGGCAGGGACTTCGAGTGACTGCCAGAGAAATCGCAGGTCCGTGAAGTGGTTGAATTTGAATCACCCTGGGAGCTCGGTACACACCGAAGAGTGCCGTAGCCCGAATTCGTAATCAGCAGGTCGCCGGTTCGACTCCGGCGGGTGGCTCCAGAAATTATTTGTCCGGACCGGACACATAGGTAACAGATTGTACCTAAGACATGGGTGACACCTTCGGGCCGAAGGGGTTGTCGAGGGGCCGCAGAGTTCTTTCCTCCAGATCGATATAACCCAAATCATATTCCATGAAGCTGACGAGCCAGATGCCGTCGTCGACTTCTTTGACGCCGACGGCCTGACTGGCCAGAGAGACGCTCAGATTGATCTTTTTGCTGTAAAGGCAGAGGCGCCCGCAGCAGGTGACCATGACAGTGCGGTCGTGGAAGGGGTAGTGGGGCTCCCCAATTCCCCGATAGGGCTGGGAAGAGGGGGTATAGACCTCAGCCGGACACTTCATCTGGAGAGCTTCGTGTGGCCGTTCCAGGTTGTAGTGCTCGAGGAAGGCATCGAACTTGGCTTGCTGTTGAAGGATGTAGGCGCCGGCGGGTCTGGTGGCTTTCTGATTGAGGGTGAGATGCATGCGCTCATGGCGGCCGTTCTGCTGGGGATGGCCGGGTTTGATGCGTTCGATGCGAATGCCCAGCCTGAGCCACCGCACAGAGAGTTTGGAGAGGTTGAACAGCCCGTTGGGGGAGGCAAACGGCACGCCGTTGTCGGAGCGGATGGACGCCGACAAGCCGCGCTCTTTGAGCAGACGCTCAAAGGCAGTCATGGCGGGCTTTTCCGCATTCGACTCCATGGTCTCGCAAAGCAGCAGATAGCGCGAGGCGTGATCGGTCACCGTCAGCGGGTAGCAGTAGCGCTTGTCGGCCAACTGGAACTCGCCGTTGTAGTCGGTTGCCCAGAGATCGTTCGGCGCCAGACGCTCCTACAGCGGTGTGCCTTCGGCGCGGGTCCGCGGCCGCTTGGGATGGGTGACCAATCCATGCCGGTCCAGCACGGCGTGGATCGTGCTCACCGCCGGGACCTTGACCGCGTGCGGCAATCGTCGCAGCAGGCGCTCGCGGATCTTCCGAACTCCCCAGGTTGGCTTCTCTCGCCTGGCTGCGACGGTCGCCGTCTCCACTTGTTCCGGCAACTGGTTGGCGTAGCGAAACGGCCGCCGCAAGCGGTCGCTCAACCCTTCCAGCCCGCACTCCTCATAGCGCTCAAATATCTTATAGCCAGTCTTCCTGGAAATGCCGAACTCCCCGCACAGAGAAGCCATGCTTTCCCCATCCTTGAGCCGGATCACAAATCGCATTCGCTCGTCCATGACTGATCGCTCCTTCCATGGCATCCACTCTCGCCGCCCCCTTCGCGGGCAAGAAAGTGTAACCCATGTCTCCGGAACGTTCTGTCACCTATTTCTCGGAACGGTCAATTGAAAATAAGATGTTATAGGGCCGGGTTCCTTCGGGAAACCGGCTTTTGTTTTTCAGCTATGCCAAAATCCCGAACTGAGTGCCCACCTGTGCCAAAGCCGGGACGATCGGGAACCCATTGAGGGACATAAGCTTACCTCGTTTGGCCCACCCTGCGACACGCGGCAGAGCCATGAATCGGCCGTTTGGCAGGGCCTCGGGGCGGACCGCCCTTGGTATTCTCCAAGAACGTACAGGCGAAGCACTTTGCGAAATTCGCGCGTGCTCACGTTGACGAGGAACTGCTGACTTATTGTCAGTCGGCCGACTTCCATCTACGCGCGCAGGCGCGATCCATGCGGTGGGACGGACCTACGTTTTCTACTACGAAGGCGGCAGAAAAAAACATTCATGGTTCCTGGATAGGATGATAGGATGACCTCATGGAAATGAGGATTCGAACGACGAATGCCCTGGCGCTAGCGGCCGCCTCAGCCTTCGTCGCCTGGATGGCTGCCGGGCAGGTGGTTGGCTCTCTAGGGTACCGGACGATTCCAGCGGCGGCACCGGAGACGTTGACCGCGGCACGGGTGCCGGCCGAAGGCCCAGCCTCCAAGGACTGGACGCGTTCCCATGGCGGCTCGGGTTCGACGCGCTATTCGACACTTCGGCAGATTACCCGGACGAACGTGCGCAATCTGACCATGGCGTGGACCTACCGTTCGGGCGACGGGAAGGGGAACATACAAGCGAACCCCGTGATTGTGGACGGCATACTGTATGCACCCACGGTGGGTGAGCACGTGGTGGCGCTGAATGCCGCAACAGGAGTGGAGGTTTGGCGGTTCAAACCTGAGGGGCGTCCGGCGCATCGCGGGCTGGTGTATTGGAGCGGCGGCGGTGGCCAGGAGCCAAGGCTGTACTTTACCGCGGGAACGTCACTTTATGCGCTGGCGGCAACGACGGGAAAACCGGTACCAAGTTTCGGCATCAATGGGCGGGTCGTGAGCGGGGGCGTGGTGGCACCGGCGATTTATCGCGACGTGATTGTGGTGGCCAATTGGAACCGGATCGAGGGCTTTGAGCTTCGTAGCGGGCGGGCGCTGTGGACGTTTCACACGCTGGGTGCGCCGGGGCAGGGAGAGAAGCCGAAGCGTGGGGGGAACACGTGGGGCGGGATTTCGATGGATACGGCGCGAGGGATTGTGTACGCGTCGACGGGTTCCCCGCATCCGAACTTTGTCGGCGCGGACCACCACGGGCTGAACGAGCACGCCAACAGCGTGATCGCGCTGGAGGCGGCGACGGGAAAGCTGTTGTGGTCATTTCAGGAAATTCGGCACGACATATGGGACCTCGATATACCGGCACCGCCGAACCTGGTGACGGTGCGGCGCGGTGGACGGATGGTGGATGCGGTGGCGCAGGTGACGAAGTTGGGAAACACGCTGGTGCTGGACCGGGTGACGGGTAAGCCGCTGTTTCCGTTTCGGCTGCGGAGGGCGCCGGCGTCGACGCTACCGGGGGAGCAGGCGGCCGAGTATCAGCCCGATGTCGAGTTGCCGCAGCCGTTCGCGCGGCAGATATTCACCGAGAGCGACGTGACGAACATCAGCGAAGCAGCACGGGCGTCGGTGATGAAACAGATCGCGCCAGCGAAGTTTGGCTGGTTTGAGCCGTTTGAGGTGGACCGGCCGACGGTGTTCTTTGGCATTTATGGTGGGGCCGAGTGGACGGGCGCGGCGATTGATGAAGAGACGTCGCGGTTGTATGTGACCGCGAACGAGTTGCCATCCATCATCACGGTATCGAAGTCGAAGCGGCCGATGTCGCAAGGACGTAACGCCGTCTCGCCTGGGGCACGGATCTACCGGACCAAGTGTGCGGTCTGCCATGGCGAGCGGATGGACGGCAATGGGATGGCACCGCCTTTGATCGGCCTGGAACGGCGGATGACCGAAGGGGAGGCGTCGAAGATTGTGCAGAACGGGCTCCGCGCGATGCCCTCCGTGAAAATGGCAGGTGACCAGGCCGAGCTGTTGCTCTCTTTCCTGTATGGGCGGGAGGCCGGGCAGAGCGGTGCGCAGAGCGCGCCAGTCGTCTATGCATCGAACGGATATCCGAAGCTGCGCGATCTCGATGGTTATCCAGGGTGCACGCCACCGTGGGGAACCTTGAACGCGATTGACCTGAACACGGGGAAGCTTGTCTGGAAGGTTCCGTTGGGGGAGTATGAGGAACTGACGAGGCGCGGGATAGCGCAGACGGGCACCGAGAACTTCGGCGGCGCGACGGTAACAGCGGGGGGCGTGGTTTTTGCAGGCGGAACGAAGGATCTCAAGATACGCGCCTTCGACAAGAAGACGGGGAAGGAGTTGTGGTCGTACAAGCTGCCATTTGGCGGATATGCGCCGCCGGCAACCTATGAAGCCGGAGGGAGACAGTTTGTCGTGATTGCGGCCACGGGGGGCGGGAAGCTGGGAGGAGAAATGGGCGATGCGTACGTTGCGTTTGCGTTGCCTCGTTAGGAGAAACAAGGAGCGGTGCGGAATTAGCGGGCGTTTCAGGTCATGCTAGGATGATAGTGTTACACTGCGAGCGGCGTCCATGATCACGACTTCACAAGGCACCACCATAGAACTCGATCCGTCCGGAATTATTTCCCGTGGAAGCCCCGTACCGTATTACTTTCAGCTTAGTAGCTTTGTCGAAAGGAAAATTCAGGATAAGGAATGGTCGGCTGGCGCGACGCTGCCGAGCGAACAGGAGTTTTGCGAGAAGTTGGGCGTCAGCCGCACTGTCGTGCGGCAGGCTATCTGCGATTTGGAGCGCAAGGGCCTCGTCCTGAAGCAGAATGGAAAGCGGACGACAATATCGTTCCCAAAGTACGACGGCGGCCTTATGCAGAGCATGCGAGGCTTCTACGAGGACGCGGTCGCCAAGGGCAAGAAGCCGGAGACGAAGGTTTTGGATCTGCGAGTGGTGCCGGCGGCGGGGGAGATTGCCGACGCGCTTCAGTTACGCGAAGGCGAGCCGGTGATTCTGCTCAACCGGCTACGATTCCTCGACGGGGAGCCAGAGGTCTTAGTTGTCACCTATCTTCCCGAGAGGTTGTGTCCTAAGTTGGTGGATGCGGATCTATCGAAGCAGTCGCTCTACGAGTGGCTGGCGCGGGAGTGTGGACGCAGGATCGCAAAGGGATCGAGGACGATGGAGGCGGTAGCGGCGGACCGGCAAGACTCAAAGCTGCTCGGAGTCAGGTTAGGGAGTCCGGTGTTGCTGCTGAAGAGTATCGGCCAACTTGCGGACGGAACTCCACTTGAGTTCTTTATTGCGCGGCACAGAGGAGACCGGAGCAAGTTTCACGTGCAGCTTGTGTCTGACCGGATCTAAGCCGGCTCCAACTCGCGGCGGATTTTGATACCCAGTAAAGGATTGAGCATCGCCGCGGTAGCGATCTGCACGTGGTGCGCGCCCGCGGAGAGGCGCTGCCGGACGTCATCGGCATTGCTGACGCCACCGACGCCGATCAGGCGGACTTGCGGGGCGGAGGTGCGAAGGACGGAGGCGAGCATGGCGGATTCAGACTGGCAACGATCCCGAACACATTCTCCGCCGATGCCACGGGGGGCGCCGTCAAAGTAAGGCGACCGCGATTCATCGCGCACGACGGCGGAGACGCTGTTCACGGTGCTGAGTGCCGCACAGTATGGGCGGACGGCTTCAATGAATTCAGCCGCTTGTGGCATGCCGGCGAAAAGTCCGATTTTCAGCACGAGCGGCGTGCCATCGAGCGAGGCATGCATGGCGGCGGCGATTTCGGCGGAGTCCCTAGGAGACGTGTAGAGCTGGCCTTCCTGCGAACAGACATTTGGGCAAGAGAGATTGGCCTCGACGGCGTGGGCGCCGGAGTCCTTGGCCCACGCAGCTAGTTGGGTGAAGTCTGCGACGATATTGGCGAGCGTCCAGTTGGGCTCAGGGGAGGCCACGACGGAAACAACCAGCACCTGGCCGGGGAGGAGTCCGCGGCGCGAATGCTCCACGTCGGCGCGCCAGACGGCGGGCTCTTTGGAGGGCATACCAAAAGAGATGGCCCACGAGCGTGGTGGTTCGGTGGGAGCGACGAGGACTTCGGAGTCTCCAGAAGTAAGCTGTGGCGCGGAGACGGGAAGCAGGTTCGGCAGGTCGTAGCACTTACGATAACGGGAACGAACGGTCTTGTAGGTAAGGACGTCGAAGCCAAGCCGCGAGTAGTAGAGAAGCCAACCGCTATTCAGGAGCGGCCCGGCCGGCACTCCGAGAGGGGACTGGACCGGAATGCCGCAGAAGTTCCAGGTTCCAGCGATGGCGGGGACGTCCAACTCCGGCCAAGCGCGGGGGTCGTGTTCGTAGTTCCAGTCGTAGGTGTTCAGGATGTCGTAGCGAGTCAATCCTTTGCGGTCTCCAGCCCGGCGAGCACGCCATGCACGTAAGCAAGCGATGCGCGAAGGCCGGATTCGGGAGCGTCGGCATCGGCTTCAAACTCGAGATTGATGTTCCCCTGGTAGCGAATGGAGCGCAGTGTGCGGAGAATCGCGGTGATCGGAAGAACTCCTTTACCGATTTCGCAGTCCGAGTGACCACTCAGGGTGCGAAGGTCCTTCATATGGACATCAACGAGGCGGTCACGAAACTTCGCGATGGCGGCGGGCACATCGACTCCGGCGCGCGCGGAGTGCCCG
The DNA here is from genome assembly GCA_964449665.1 of uncultured Solibacteraceae bacterium. Classification (GTDB taxonomy): domain Bacteria; phylum Acidobacteriota; class Terriglobia; order Bryobacterales; family Bryobacteraceae; genus JAFLBB01. The sequence goes on along the minus strand of CAYUZM010000013.1, from coordinate 5,837 downwards.
ACGTCGAGGCAGAGTCCGATACGTCGGTCGAGTGGGCGGATAGCGTCATATACGGAGGCAGGGGTGGGAAAATTCTTGTCCTCCGGCCCATGATTGTGAACGGCGACGCGGATATCGAATTCGTGCACGAGCTTTTCGATGAGGGGAAGCTGGCTCGCGTTGGGCATCCAAATGAGCATGGGGAAACCGCAGGCCTTGGCGTATTCGAAGTAGCGGCGGAGGCCGGAGTTGTCTTCGCGGTAGGTGACGATGACACCGCCGCTGGAGAGATTGAGTCCGGCCTGGGTGAACTCTTTGCTGCCGGCATGGAGGGCGGCGGGGGCATCGTTGTAAGGAAGATGGAACTCCTTGATGCTGAGGTCACGCACACCGAGTCGAAGCAAGGCGGCGATGGCGTCGGTGCGGCTAAATTTGCGAAAGGTGTAGGAGGCGACGCCGACTCGCATACCGGAAGGCGGCGCGGCGGAGAGTGTGGCTGGAAGCGCTGCAGGAAGAGCGGCGCCTAGCAGCGCGGAGCGGCGGGAGATGGTTGAGGATCTCATGAATTTCCCTATCAGAAGATTATTTTCAAGCCCAGTTGGACCGCGCGCTGATCGGCCATGGCCGTCGTGACCTGGCCGAAGCCGGCGCTGCCAAATGAGCCGTTGGGATTGCTGAAGTGAGGCGTATTGCTCACGTTGAAGGATTCGGCGCGAAACTCTGCGGTGAGATTCTCGCGGAGGGCGAACTTACGGAAGATGGAGAAATCGAAATTAGCGAAGCCGGGGCCGCTGAGGATGTTGCGTCCCGTATTGCCGAAAGTGCTCGCGGCCGGCGCGGAGAATTTGGAGGTATCGAACCAGAGTTGGCCGATGCCTACCTTTCCGAAGATTTCAGGTTTTCCGTTCACGTTGGGACGGTTTCCATTGCCAGGCGCGTTCAAGGTTGCGTTCGGCGTGGTGATGTTGAGAGGCAGACCGCTTTGCAGGGTGAGAATTCCATTCATCTGCCAGCCTCCGAGGATTGAGCCGCCGACACCAGAGGTCATCCAGCGCTTGCCGCGGCCGAAGGGCAGTTCCCAGATGTAGCTTTGCACGAAGATGTGTGCGGGCGTGTCGTTGCTGCGACCGCGGTTCAACTCGGGGAAGGCGTTGATCAGCAAGCCACCGTAGTCACCCGTGTAATCCATTGCCTTGCCAAAGGTATAGGCGGTGGTGAGGAGAAACCCACCCGAGAACTTGCGGTCGAGTTTGACTTGAAGGGAGTGGTAGTCGGTGTCGACGGGGAAGTAGTCGTTCACGACCGGGCTGCGGAGACCGTACTTCTGGAAGAGGGGCTGGCCGTTGATGCCGGAACCGGGAGTCGTGCTGGCGTTGATATCGCGGGCAACGGTGGAGCGCGACGCATGATTGCCGACATAGGCGGCTTCGAAAACGAAGTTCCGCGGCATCATGCGCTGAATGGCGACGTTCCATGACTGCAGGCGGGCGTCGCGGTAATCCTTGGCGATAAAACGGATACCGGCGTCTGGCGGATTAGTCAGGATGCCATCGGACGGGAAGACCAGAGGCAGAGGTGCGGGGAAGCCCGTGGCTAGGGCGCCTGCCGCCGTATAGGTATTGGGCGCAGTGGTGAGGAAGTATTGGCGGACCGGGTAGTTGTAGTAGCCCTTCACCTCGGCCCCTGGAGTGAAGATGCTACCGCCGTAGCCGCCACGCACAACAGTGGCGTTGTTTGCGCGCCAGGAGACGCCAAGGCGCGGGGCTATGCCGCCCCACCAGGTGCGCACCCCCGTATCGGAGGGGATGCTACCGATGCCACCGAGGCGCAGTGTATTGGTGTCCGGATCGTAGTTGCTCAGGCCGCCCGGGTGGCGGGGAGTGGGCGGCAAGTACACTTCGTGGCGGATGCCTATATCGATTGTCAGATTTGGGCGGACCTGCCATTTGTCCTGGATGTAGCTAAAGATGGAGTTTTGTTCGAGGTGAGGTACGACACCACGCAGTTCCCGCGAAGTACGGTTGGGGGCGTCGAGGAGGAAGGCCGCGAAGGAGTTGCCGAAGCCGGTGCGCGGATCTCCATTGCGCGAGGTGGGGCCGGCAGTAAAATTGAAGCCGCCTCGGACACCATATGTATCGGGGAGATCAGCCACATCGCCTTGGCGCCGGTACTCGCCGCCGACCTTTATGGTATGGTTGCCTGCGATCTTCGTGACACTTCCAACGTAAAAGTAGCCCGTTTCGGCGCGGAGCCACGGGAGGCTATTGGTGTAGCCAACGATAGGCGCCGAGAAGCCATCGATGTTGATCTGCGGCATTCCGGTTGTGTAGTCGGAAATATTCACGCCGGGGATGCCGAGTTCAGAGGCGGAGTTGAGTCCGTAGTCGCTCTGCACGGCGTCGTTGATATAGCGGCTTACACCGGCGCGGAAGTCGCCAATCAGGGATGGCGTGAAGACGTGGCTCAAAGTGATCGCGCCGCTTTGAGCCTGGTAGAGCGCGTCGCCGGCGGTTCCAGCGGGTCCACCACCGAGGCTCGGGCCGCCGGCCATGCCGAACACGGGTGGTTGCTGAGTGGTGGCGCGCTGGCGGCTGTAGCGGGCGGAGACGCGAGTGGCCGCCTGGAAATTGTGGTCGAGCTTGAGATCGAAGGAGTTCATGTCCTTGCGACGCGAGGTGGCGCGCTGGTAGTTGGTGTTCAGGCCCGGGGCGGTGGGAAGCGGCACGAGGCCGAGAATGCGGCGCGAGATGGGACTGATGCGGCTGGTGGGAATGATATTGCCGGCGAAGGCCTGGCGGCCGGTGCCGTCGGGGGCGCCGGTGGCGGGGTCGTAGATGGCAGTAGGCGCGGCGCTGAGGTTGCCGGCGCGGAGTGCGGCGTCGGGGAGAGTGGCCTGGGTGAGGTCACCGCGACGGTCGCGAACGCCCTGGTGGTCGCCGAAGAAGAAGGTGCGATTGCGAACGATCGGACCGCCGAGAGTGAAGCCGAACTGGTTATAGGTGATGGGCGCCTTGGTGTTGGCAAAGACATTGCGAGCGGCGAGTTTGCTCACTCGGTTGAACGCGAACAAGCTGCCGTGAAGCGAGTTGGTTCCGGAGCGAAGAGTGACGTTGGTGACGGCGCCACCGGCGCGGCCGAGTTCGGCTTCGTAGTTGCTGGTTGTGATGTCGACGGCGGCGAGCGCCTCAATGGGCGGGATCATGACCGTCAGGCGGTTGTTGCGGAAGTTGTTATCTACACCCTCGATCTGGACGTTGTTGGCTTGGCGGGTCTGGCCGTTGACGCGGGCGGAAAGGGAATCCTGCGGATTGTAGAACTCGGAGTGAATGCGGACGACGCGGCTCACTCCGGGGACGAGATTGAGCAATCCCTGGAAGTTGCGGTTGAAGGCGAGCGGCATGTCGGAGATTTGGCGGGTTTCAACTTTGCGACCGATGTCGGCGCGGTCGGTTTGGAGGAGAGGAACGTCGCTGGTGACTTGAACCGTTTCACTCACGGAGCCGGGTTGGAGTTCGGCATCGACACGGACGGTGGTGTTGGCTGCGACCTCGACGCCGTCACGGGTGAAGCGACGGAAGCCTTCGCGCGCGACGCTGACGCGGTAGCGGCCCGGTGGGAGACTGGTGGCCACGTAGCTGCCTCTCGAGTTGGTGGTGACGGTGCGGACAATTCCGGTTTCCGTTTCCGTTAACTCGACATTGGCCGCGGGCACGGCCGCAGCTGAGGAGTCACTGATGGTTCCGACGAGACTGCCGCTGACGGCTTGGGCGGCGGCTGGTTTTGGGGCGAGGAAAAGGGCGCCACAGAGCGCCAGGGCAAGGATCGACTTCAACATGATGGTACTCCCTTTGTCACTTCTGGGTGAATGACAAGATGCTATCACGACAGGATGCTAGTGCAAGTGAAAATTGCAATTTCTTTTGCGAATGATGAAAGGGAGGCCCGAAGGGCCGCGTAGGAGCTTCCAACTACGGCGAGCGTCTGAATGATCAGATTCAGCCCCAACTGCTGATGCCGGTTCGATGGCGATGGAGGTGATGTTGCCCTCCGAAGGGCCGGCGATCGAACTAGCGCCCGAAATTGGCGCGGAGTTTTGCCAGTCCATCGAGGTTGCGGCGCAGACCGACTTCGGCATCGACGTCTTCCTGGTGGTTGAGAATGCCGATGGGGCCTTTCCAGCCGCTTTCGAGAATAGTGCGGAGCATCTGCTGTTCGGCGCTGCCACTGCCAATGGGGAGAATCTTGGGGCCGCCGGCGCTCATGCCGTTCAGGTTAACGGCCAGGAGATAGGGCTGCATAGTGCGCATGAGCGCGGGAAAGCGTTCGATGTGTTCGTGGGCGTGGTGGAAGTTGTAGACGATGCCGACGTTCTTCCGCTTCATCGCCTTGATGATGGCGATTTGGTTTTCGGGCTCGCCGAACCAGCCGCCATGATTGTAGAGCGCAACTTTGGAGCCCACGGCCGAAGCATCGCGCACGACGGGCAGAATGATTTCGGCCGCGCGTTTGACCTTGGCGTCCTGATCGAGAGTATTGAAGTCGGTGGGCGGGGAAAGGAGGAGCCAAATCTGCGCCTTCTCGCCGCGGCGTTTGAGGAGATCGAAGATCGCCGCGAGGTGTTTGTTGCGGGCTGGATCGACGCTCACGGTAGCCCAGAAGGCTTCCAATTTGATGTTATGTTTACGGAGCGCGTCGACTTCGGCGTCGAACGTGGGAATGTCTTTCTCGCGCCAGTCGTAGGCGAGTTTGGTGATGCCGAGGCGTTCGAGCATTTGGGCGCGTTCCTCGGGGCCGCGCTTCTTGGCGTCGAATGGAACGATGCACCAGGCGACGAGATTGTTGGGGGTGAGTAGTTGCAGATTGAGTTTGGCGTTCGAGGCGGCCAGGAGGAGGAGGGTAGAGAGGAAGGTAGCGATGGTTGTGCGCACGGCAGCTATAATCCTAGGATTATCCTACGGACTTGTCAATATTGACACCAGCGATGCGCATCCATACAATCCTATAATCCTGTGATGATCAGTTGAGGTCAGGCCACGATGAAGATTGGAATTGACAGCTACTGCTACCACCGCTACTTCGGCGAGGTCTACCCGCAACAACGCGACCCAGGGCACCGGATGACCTTGGAAGACTTTATCGAACGCGCGCATGAGTTAGAGGTGGACGGTGTTTCGCTGGAGTCGTGTTTCATCGCTCCGCAGACCAGGGAATATCTGACGGGCATTCGCGCGCTTCTGGATTCCTACAACCTGGATCGGGTGTACGCATGGGGCCATCCAGACGGTTTGGAAGGCGGGAAGAACGCGGCGGCCTATGACGAGATGATCGCCTCGCTCGCCCATGCCCAGATCATTGGCGCTCCGGTGATGCGCGTGGTGGGCAGCAGTCTCATGTACCGCCATGAGCCTCACGGCCCACAGATAGAGCGGCTCAGCCGCATGTTCTCGGACGCGGCGAAGCATGCCGAGCGCTACGGGATCCGGCTGGCGGTGGAGAACCACATTGACTTCACGGCCGATGAGATTCTGCAACTCATCGAAAACGTCGGCTCGCCGTATTTGGGCATCAACTTCGACACAGGCAACTTTCTGCGGTTGCTCGACGACCCGGTGAAGGGGATGGAGAAGCTGGCAAAGCACGTCTACGCCACGCACATCAAAGATCTACGTGTGCAAAGGGGGGCGGCGGCCGATGAGTGGTTCTTTTTTTCGTGCACGCCGGTGGGCGACGGGGTGGTTGATAACCTGAGGCTGGCGAGGATTCTTGACGCGGCCGGCTATCAGGGTTTCCTGGCTGTGGAGATCGACTTCCTGCATCCCGACTATCCGCAGGGAGAGGATGCGGCAGTTGAACAGAGC
>CAYUZM010000012.1:13178-19471 GCA_964449665.1 uncultured Solibacteraceae bacterium | reverse complement strand
GCCCATCTGCACCTTGGTCAGACCCAGGTCCCGTGAAATGTGCGGCGCCGCCATCGAAATGCAAACACGGTCGATGTAGGCCAGAATCGCTAGCGCGATCGCGAAGATGATCACCCACTTGCGGGCATTGGAGGCGGGTTCGAGACCGGCAGCGGTACGGATAGTTTGGGAAGCCATGAAACGCCCTATTCAATCACACTTCCACCTTCAATGGGTTGTCGCTCCACGCCGCTCCCGGATCTCGAAGCCGCGTCCGAATAACTATGTGTCATACCACTGAAATTCCCCGTCCTGCCTCCCTAATTCGACCCTCATGCCGAAAATAGGTACTCTTACCGTTGTAAGCTCAGCCGATAAGCTCATCATGAGCCGTCAAGGTCCGGCGCATCTCGAGTACGGATTGTCGGCCGCCGCGCCGAAAGTCTCCCTCGAACGCCTGGCCGAAAGCTTCGCTACGCGTCCCATGCCGACGCGCGCGGCGATGACCGAAATGTTTGACACGCGCCGCGCCGAGTTCGTCGCCGAGGCGATCACGCTCATCCGCTCGGGCAAAAGCGGCCAGGGCCACCGTTTCATTCTCACGCATCTGACCGAAACCGGCGCCTTTCTCGAACTCCTGGTGGACCGCACTCTCATGACCCAGGAAGAGGCCATCGATCTCATGCGCGTCGCCATGCGCCTGGAGCCCCAGTTCGACATCCGCCTCATGCGCTGGCTGGTCGACAGCACGCACAAAGAGTTCGTCACCAAGCTCGGCCCGCAGGCCGAAGCCTCGCTCGACATCCTCACCCAGGCCTCGCCCGGCAACCGCATGTTGCCGGTTGCCATCCAACTGCTCCGCTCCACCGGCGCCCACGTCCGTTCCCGCGCCGCGCTCCTGGTGGCCCAGCGCAACCAGCGCGTCGACCTCGCCCTGGCCGACTCGGACGCCCGTGTCCGCGCCAACGCCATCGAGGCCCTCTGGGGCCAGCGCACGCCCGGTTCGCGCCGCACGCTGCTCGCCGCCCTCGACGACACCAACAATCGCGTCGTCGGCAACGCCATCCTCGGCCTCTTCAAACTGGGCGAACTCTCCGTCGTCCCGCGGCTGCTCGAAATGGTCCGCCACCCCTCGCCGCTGTTCCGCGCCACCGCCGCCTGGATCATCGGCCAAACCGCCGACCGCGCCTTCCTTCCCCGGCTCGAAGAACTCGCCAAAGACGCCGAACAGCCCGTCGTCCTCGCCGCCCAGGACGCGCTCACCAAGTTCGAGCAGCTCGACGTCAAGGCGGTCGCCGAATCCCACCACGCCTCCGCCCTTCGCATCCTCCGCGTGACCGAATCGGGAACCTCGCGCCGCCGCCTCTCCGCCCTCGCCCAATTCCCCAAAGCCCCCGCCGAACTACCCGCCACCGCCCGCCTCACCTGCAACGGCCAGCCCGCACTGGACGTGCTGATGCGCTACAACTCGCTCGGAGCCCTTGCCATCGGCGTGCTCCTGCCCGACGGCTGGTCCCAGGAGGTCCACGACGCCGTGCGCCGCCTGCTCAACCACAAAGGCGATGCCGACCGCGTTGCCCTCATCAGCTACCAGCCCGGCCGCCCCATCCAAACGCCCCAGGCCAACAAGTCCGCCCCGCCCCGCGTCGTTTATAGCCTGGTCCCCAGCGTTCCCGCGCGGACCCGCCAGGAACCCGGCCCCGGCCTCATCCCGGCGCTGCAAGCGCTTCTGTCGGCACCCACCGGGCTCGCCGCCCAAGCCAACCTCGTCATCGTCGCCACCGAAGCCGAATCGTTGCTCCTTCCCGGCGCGCTCGATTCGCTCATGATGGTCGCCGCCCAAGCCGATCAGACCGGCGCCTTCCTCCATGTCATCGCCGCCCCCGATCTTCCCGCCGAAGTCACCCACAAGCTCCAGGCCGTTTGCGGCGAAACCGGTGGTTACTATCTGAAATGCAATGAGCCCGCCGAATTCGCTACCAACATGGAGTACATCCTCCAGATCCTCCGCGAAGGCATCGAAGTCAGCTACCGCGAATCCGCCCCCACCGCCGGATCCAAACTCGAACTCCAGATCGTCTCCGGCTCCACCATCGCCCGCGCCTCCGCCGAGTGCGACAACGCCCCCTACCACGCCCAGAACGGCTCCAGTATCTGGTACTGCTGACTACCGGAATGCGACCGAATCCGGTTGTTACTTGTCCGGCGCCGGGCGCCCTCGTCACACCCGTTTCGGAACCGTGCCCGCTCCGAATCGTGCCCGCTCCGAGCGAACTGGTTTCCCAATATGCCTCTCATGCCATTTCGCAAGCTGTCCCCTGATCGGGCCGCTGACTGCGCATACGTGTTCATACTTGGGCCTTGTAGAACTGAATGCCGCGCCCGCTATGATCGGCGAATTCGCGCTTCTGGACCAACGGCGCCATAGTGAGAATCGCGACAGGCCGCACGGCAAACGCATGGCAAACTGAGAATGACCCATGAAGCATACTCGCCGATCTCTCCTCCAGGCCGCCGGCAGCACTCTCGTTCTCCCGGTATCCCTCCTCGGCGCGCAAGAGCTGCGCTTCGACATCGCCATCATCGGCGGCGGCACCGGCGGCTGCGCGGCCGCCCTGGCCGCCTGCCGCGCCGGCAAACGCGTCGTCATGACCGAAGAGACCCCCTGGATCGGCGGCCAACTCACCTCGCAAGGCGTGCCGCCCGACGAGCATCCCTGGATCGAAAACTTCGGCGGCACGCAAGCCTATCGCGCCTACCGCACCGCCGTCCGCCAGTACTATCGCGACCACTATTCGCTCACTCCCGAGGCGCGCGCCAACGCCCAGCTGAACCCTGGCGGCGGCAGTGTCTCCCGCCTCACGCACGAACCCCGCGTCTCGCTCGCCGTCTTGGAAGCCATGCTCGCCCCCTACATTTCCGGCGGCAAACTCGTCGTCCTCCTGCGCCACCGCCCCATTCAGGCCGACGCGCAAGGCGCCACCGTGCGTTCCGTCACCGTGCGCAGCGCCGAAGGCGCCGAACATACCCTCCACGCCAGCTATTTCATCGACGCCACCGAACAGGGCGACCTTCTCCCGCTCACCAAAACCGAATACTTCACCGGCTTCGAATCGAAAAAACAAACCGGCGAACTCCACGCCCCCGACGCCCCACAACCCCAGAACATCCAGTCCTTCACCGTCTGCTTTGCGGCCGACTACCTGCCCGGCGAAGACCACGCGATCGACAAGCCCGCCGAATACGCCTTCTGGCGCGATTACATGCCCTCACTCAAGCCCATCAACTGGCCCGAAAAGTTGCTCAGTTGGTCCATGAGCAACCCGCAAACGCTCGCCAAACGCGCCGTCTATTTTCATCCCGACGCCGACGCCCCGGCCCAGCCCGGCCTCAACCTCTTTCTCTACCGCCGCATCGCCAACAAACGCTTCCACGCCCCCGGCGCATTCGTCAGCGACATCACTCTCGTCAACTGGCCCCAAAACGACTACTGGCTCGGCAATATCCACGAGGTGAGTGGCGAGGAGGCCGTCCGCCACCTGAAACGCGCCAAGCAATTGAGCCTCTCTTTGTTGTATTGGATGCAGACTGAGGCCCCTCGCCCCGACGGCGGCGCCGGTTGGAAAGGTCTCCGCCTCCGCGGCGACGTCATGGGCAGCGAAGACGGCCTGGCGCTGTACCCCTACATCCGCGAATCGCGCCGCATCCAGGCCGAGTTCACCGTCGTCGAAGAACACGTCGGCACCGACGCCCGCATGAAGGCCACCGGCAAGTCGCGCGAAGAGGTCGCCGCCGAGCCCTTCGCCGATTCGGTCGGCGTCGGCAGCTACCGCATCGATCTCCACCCCAGCTCGGGCGGCGACAACTACATCGACGTCAGTTCGCTCCCGTTCCAGATTCCGCTCGGCTCACTCATTCCCAAACGCGTCGATAACCTGATTCCGGCCTGTAAGAACCTCGGTGTTACGCACATCACCAACGGCTGCTATCGCCTCCATCCGGTGGAGTGGAACATTGGCGAAGCCGCCGGCGCGCTGGCGGCTCACGCACTTGCCACCGGCGCCAAGCCCCGCGCCATTCGCACGGATGCGAAGAAATTGGCCGCATTCCAGCAAAGCCTTACCGCGCAAGGGTTTGAATTGAGCTGGCCAAAGGTTTCCCCGCGATAACCGACTGATTTCTCTCAAACTCTCCGGCCCGCCGCCGATATGAAGATCACGGCACCAATCAGCGGACCAGAGGGAGGTTTCCTTGGCAGCGATTAACGGTCTGAATCGTGCGTCAGATCTCAGCGAACTGTACGCGACCCGGCGGGCGGAAGCGGACGCCCGTATCCAAAAGCAACAAGAGGCGAAGGCGCGGGAATCCGACGAGCGCCAGGATGAGGTCAGCCTCTCGGCCGAAGCGCGCCAGGCCCTCGGCAGCGGCGAGCAACAGGAGCTTTCGCCTCAACAAGTGAAAGAAGCGCTGGCGCTGCAGTCCGTCCGGCTGGCCAACGAATCCCAGGCTTCCATCCTCGAACTATTTGGCTGAGACGGCAGCCGCGCGCCGATCGGCGTACTTCTTGACCGACTCGTTGCTCACGTCCCACTGCGGCGCTTCGGCCGAATCGGCCAATCGAAACGTCGCCAGTGCCGCCGCGCGCGCCGCGCGTTGCATGTTGTCGTAGTCCAGTGTCTGCCACTCGTCTCCCACCTGGTGATATTGCGCAAAGCTGAATCCCGGCGTAATCGTGTGCGCCGGAATCCCCTCCTTGGCGAATGCGAAGTTGTCGCTCCTGCCAAAAAACTCCTCGTTGCCCTGCGGATGGACGAAGAACTTCAATCCTTCATCGGCCGCGGCCTGCTTCACTACCTCCGTCACCGTTGAAAAACCTGCGCCCGTCATTGTCATCTGCCCGGGACGCGTGTATTCGCCCTCCTCGGTCCGCCCGAACATCACGAAGTTGAGATTGGCCACCGTGTTCTCCAACGGCCACAGCGGATGCTTGGCGTAGTAGAGCGAGCCCAACAAGCCCTTCTCCTCGGCCGCCACCGTCAGGAACACGATGGAGCGCTTCGGCTTGGTGGGCATCGCCGCCAGCGCGCGCGCCGTTTCCAGCAGCACGGCCGTGCCCGACGCATCGTCGTTGGCGCCATTCATGATCTTGTCGCCCGCGTTCTCCGGGCGCATTCCTTCGTGGTCGTAGTGCGCGCTCACCACCACCGCCGTCGGTGCAAGCGCCGCATCGCTTCCTCGCAACAACCCCGCCACGTTCCAAACCCGCGCGGCTGACTCCACCGCCGGAGGCATGTGGAAACGAACCGTGCGCGCCGCCGCCACCAGCGCCGCCGCCGGGCCCGTCAGAATCACGTAAACGTACGCCCCTCGCGCCGGACTATCGGCCGTGACGATCGCGCGCGGCTGAAACACGCCCGATGTCTTGAGCGTGTCCGCTTCATCGGGAATCAACACAATCTTCGGCTGCGCGTTGCGCACGAACGGTATGGCGTCGGCAATGACGTTGCGCTTGGCCGACTCCAACCGCACGATCTTGCCCGCGATGTCGCCCGAGCGCAACTCCACCACTTCGCCCTCGGCGTCAATCCCGCCGCCCGCCGTCGTGCGGAAATGGTTCGCATCCACCGCCGTGCCGTCAATCTCCAGCGTCGTGCCCGCCGCCGGGGCCTCCATCAGCGTCCAGTTCATCGTTTGAAAGAACCCGTTATCGCCCAGCGGTTCCAGGTTCAGCGCGCGAAACTGCGCCGCGATGTACTCGGCCGCAATATCGAGTCCACGCGAAGGCGAATCGCGCCCCTCGAGCAGATCGCTCGCCAGAAACGAAACATGCCCGCGCAGTTTCTGCGCCGTAATCGTATCGATCGCCGCCGGAACCGCAGCGGACACGCCAACGGACGGTTCGGCGTTGTGAATGGTGCCGGTCGTCTGCGCGGAGGCGTTCAGCGCGCATAGGAAGAGGGCAATCAGCCCCTGGAGACGCATCTCTCCATTATCGCCATGCAATCCGTTCGAAGAGCGCGCGCAGCCGCACGGCCTTCTCCGGATTGATCATTTCGACAAAGGAAACCCGCCCTTCCAAGTGCGCACGAAAGTCCGTGTGCCCCAAGTGGTTCTGGCTCTCCGCGCCATCGCGCGCGCAGTTGTGCAAAATGGCTTTGAGCCGGTCGAACTCCACCCGCCGCACGTTCGCGTGCGCATTGGTGACCAGTCCCGCAATCTGTTGCCGCACCCCCTGCCGCATCACGCGCGTCTTGCGATGATTGATCGCGAATCCCCCTTCCCCCGCCACCGCCGCCACGTGCGCCCCAAATCGC
>CAYUZM010000012.1:0-13168 GCA_964449665.1 uncultured Solibacteraceae bacterium | reverse complement strand
TCCAGTCGATACGCGCACAGATTTGCGAGCGCCGGCGACGTCGGTGCGCCCTGCGGCAAGTGTGGCCGCGCATACGCCGGCGCGTGCGCAAGCCGCGGCGCCGCATTCGTGCACAAGCCGCCTAATAAATCGGCAACGCTCTCCGGATACCCCGCCGTCCGGAACAACGCCTGCACGCGCGGCCCCGAAATCGAAGGGAAGAACTCGGATAGATCCATCCGCAGCAGCACGCGCTGCCCCGTGTGCGGCGCCACGAACGTTTTGATCGAGCGCCCCCGCCGGAAGCCATGCGCTGCGTCGTGCGGCGCGATCCGATTGAGAATCCCCGACAGTATCTGCCGTTGCAGCGCCTTCAATCGCGGCTTCGGCGACTCCAATAGCCGCACCCCTCCGCTCCGCTTCTCCAACGTCTGATACCGGTAGTGCTGCAGCTCCTCGCGCGCCCCCCGCCGCGCGCCCAGCCCCTTCAAATCGGCAAACCAAGCCAACTCAGCCAACGCAATTCCCAACCACTCCGCAAGCGCGCCTGCCGTCTCGACGACCGGCACATCCCACGCAGCGGTCGCCCCCGCCGGGTGCATCACCTCTGGTTCCGGTATCCACCGCCGCACCATCACGTGTGCCCCATACCGCGCAAGCGCCTCGCCGAGCGCATCGTCGGCCGCCAGGAACCGCACCACATCCCGCCGCCGCGGCCGCGTCCCATTCGCATGCACGGTGAGATAGCGTGCCGCCAGCGGTCCCAACCAGCGCCACCGCCGCCCCAGTGCTTCGCCACACCGAACCACAATCGTTTGGCGCGTCTGCTCGCCCGCAAGTATGGCCCCGGCAAGCGCTCGGAAAATCGCTGAAGCGGGCATAAAGTAGCGCGATCGAAACTAGTGCGGCGGACGGCTCCAACGAGTCTCACCGTGCGTGAGCAATCCTACGTGTCAGCGTAGTGGCGCTCACGCGACGAAATGCCGGTACAAACACGTTCCCCGGGGTAACCCCGGAGAGGCCAAATCGAACCCATCGGCTCAATCCAACCGAAGCTTGGAACCGCCCGCCGCTGCAGTCAGCATAGCAACGCCACTTCCTTACGCCAGCAGCCGCCAAACGAACCAGAACATCCCCGCCGCAAGCAATCCCCACGACAGCGCTCGCGGCTGGTGCAACCGCCGCGTCAGCGCCACAAGCACCGCAAGAATCGCCGCCGACGCCGCCAGCGCCCCGCCCAATACCGTGTGCGGCGCATACTCGGTCGCAATGCGAAACTGCGCCAGCCCCAAGCCGTGAAACGCTCCCAGAATCGCCACAATCACCCACCGCGCCCGCGAACGCGGCAGAAAGAGAATCTCCACCGCCAGATACGCGATCGTCAACGCAGCCGCCATCTCCAGGAACCTCGGCGCCAATGGCAGACTCTTCTGTCCGAAAAACAAAGCCGCCGCCGACTCGCCCACCGCGAACGCCGCCCACAACACCGCCGCTTCGCTCCACCCCGCCGCCGCCAGCGCAATGCCCAGCAGAAACAGCCACTGCCACGGCGAGCTCAACGTCCGCCACGCCGCGCCGCCGCTCTGCCGCGCCACGATCTCGCTTGCCGTCAACGGCCGGAACCGCAACTCCGCCTCGGGAAACGAAAGGTCGAGCACCACCTGCTCGCTCCGCTCCCCGCGCGTTGCCCGCAAAATGTGCACGTGGTTCGGCACCGTCACCGAAGGCAGTCCCGACCGGACCGTCAACACATCCGGCTCGCTCGCGAACTTATAAGTCGCCGTGCAAAGCAGAGCGTTCTCGGCGTCCACGATGCGGCACTCCTGGCTCGTGCGCGTAGGCTGCGCGTTGGGCTGCCCCTCGGACGCGCGAAACTCCACGCGCGCCAGCAGATCCAGCCCCTTCGCGGGATCCGGCACCTCATACAACGGCACCCGCAGCTCGTACCTCAGCTCATCGCCCTGGATCCGCGCCTCGCCCGTGCTGATGCTCACCACGTGCGCCGACAGCGGAGGCGCCGGCCACAGCAGCGGCAACGCCGCCAACACAAAGTAAGTGCGATTCATCAGGCCAATGCCACCACGTGAGATTTCTTGTATCGAACAAAGATCAACCGCAGAGTCGCCACTATGGGAATCGCCAGAAACATTCCCGTAATACCGCCAATCTGTTCGCCCGCCAGCACCGCGAAAATCACCAACAGCGGCGGCAACTCCACGCCCGACCCCAACAACAATGGCTGCAGCACATAGTCCAGGAATATGCGATACACCACCAAAAACAGAATCAGCGCAAAGAAGCCGTGATATCCAGACAGCGCCGCCACCAGTATCGTCACCACCGCCGCGGTCAACGTTCCCGCCACCGGAACAAACTCGCCGATCGCTCCCACCAGCGCCAGCAGCACCGCATACGGTACGCCCATAATCCCTAGAAACATCCAATAAGAAAGGAATGTCGACAGGCTTAGCAAAACCATCGCCCGTACATACTGCACCAGCAGTGTATGGACATCCTCCAGTAGATCATCCAGCATCCCTTTCTGCGGTCCATCGGCCAGCGCCAGAATGCCCGCGCGATACTCCGCCCCATCTTTCAGGAGGAAGAAGCTCAAAATCGGCACCAGAATCACAAACACCAGATTGCTCAGCAACCCCAGCACCTCCGTGCTGATCGACGTAATGAGCGGCAACGACTCCCGTAGATACTCCTCAATGCGCATCTGGATCTCCGACGAGAAGCGCAGGCGATAAGGCTGCAGCCACTCGGGGAGGGGAATTCGCTGCAGCGCATTCGGGTCGGCGAGAATCTCCGGCAACTTCTTTGATAGGCTCGCCGCCTCACTCGCAAGTTGCGTCCCCACGGTCGACGCCACCACGCCCAGCACGGTCATGATCGCCAGATACAACACCAGCAACGAAACCGCCCTCGGAATCCGCGCCGGCCGAAACCGGTCCGCAATGCCCAGCAACGGATCCAATAGATACGCCAACAATATCGCGCAAATGAAGATGAGGAGCGTTCGCCGCACAAGATACGCAGCGCCCACGAACGCAAGTACCAGCAGAACCGTCCAGGTGGCGCGCGCCGCACGCCCATCGATGCCGAGCATGGGGCTATGCTAGCGCAGCCCGTGTCGTGGGATACTGCTTCCAATCATGCGTTCCGCGTTTTGGATGCGGGTCCTTCAATCTTCGGCCCTCTGCCTCGGCCTCGGCGCAGGCCTCGCCCCGGCCGAAGAGGTCACCCTCCGCGCACTCGAAAAGCCTGTCGAAATCATCCGCGACCGCTGGGGCGTCCCCCACATCTACTCGGAAACACAGCACGACCTTTTCTTCGCCCAAGGCTGGATCACCGCCCGCGACCGCCTCTTCCAAATCGACCTCTGGCGCCGCATCAACAACGGCCGCCTCGCCGAAGTCCTCGGGCCCCAAGCCCTCCAGCGCGACAAGATGGCCCGCCTCGTCCGCTATCGCGGCGATTGGAACGCCGAGTGGCGCGCCTATTCGCCCGATGCCAAAGAAATCGCCGTTGCGTTCACGCAAGGCATCAACGCCTACATCGATTCGCTCTCGGGCGTCCGCCCCCTCGAATTCCGTCTCGCCAACTACGATCCCGGCAAATGGGAACCCGAAGATGTCACCGGCCGCGTCGCCGGCCTGCTCATGACGCGCAACCTCGCCCGCGAAGTCGGCCGCGCCGTCGACATCCAGAAGCACGGCCTCGCCCAGGTGCAGCGCCTCCTGCCCACCGTTCCCGCCATGCCGCTCGTCATCCCCAAAGGCCTCGCCCTCGAATCCATCCACGCCGGCATTCTCCAATACTTCAACGAGGCGATCAGCAACGTCCAGTTCCCCGATCGCGGCGACAGTTCGGGCGACGCCCCCGCAGACTACACCCTCGAAGAGCGCCAGGCCTGGGGCAGCAACAACTGGGCCGTCAGCGGCGCCCACACCATCACCGGCAAACCCATCCTCGCCAGCGATCCTCACCGCCCCATCATGATTCCGTCGCTGCGCAAAACCGTCCACCTCGTCGGCCCCGGCTGGAACGCCTTCGGCGCCGGCGAACCAGCGCTCCCCGGCATCGCTCTCGGCCACAACGATGACATCGGTTACGGCTTCACCATCGTCAACATCGATCAGGCCGACCTCTACGTCGAAAAGCTAAACGAGTCCAACCCCGACGAATATTGGTACAAAGGCAAACTGCGCAAACTGCAAGTCGTCAAGGAGCGCATCCCCGTGCGCGGCGCCGACGGCAAAATCACCCAGCGCACAGTCGAGCTCCGTTACACCCTCCACGGCCCCGTCATCTCGGAAGACCTCGGTAAACACCTCGCCTATGCCTTGAAGTGGGTTGGCGCGGAACCCGGCGGCGCGGGCTATCTCGGCGCACTCGCCCTCGGCCGCGCCAAGAACTGGGAAGAGTTCCGCCGCGCCGCGTCGAACTATAAGATCCCCTCCGAAAACCTCATGTATGCCGACCGCGCCGGCAACATCGGCTGGTACGCCTCGGGCGAAGCCCCCATCCGCAAAAATTGGGATGGCCTTCTCCCGGTGCCCGGCCACACCGGCGAATTCGAATGGTCCGGCACGCTCCGCATGGACCAGGTCCCGCAGATGCTCAATCCCCCGCAAGGCTGGCTTGCTACCGCCAATCACGACATCCGCCCCGAAGGCTACCGCGAACGCCTCGGCTACGAGTTCTCGCCTATTTTCCGCTTCCAACGCGTCGCCGAAGCCCTCAGCGGACCCGGCCCCTTGCCCACGTTCGGTGTCACCTCCCGCCTGCGCCCAGAAACCATGCAGAAGATCCGCGTCGAAGACATGCAGACGCTTCAACAGGATGTCGTCTCGCTCCCCGCGCGCCATTTCCAGCAGATCCTCAAACGCGTCCGCCTCACCTCCCTCACCAAGGACGAGCAGGACCTCCTCCGCCAACTCCTCGCCTGGGACACCCGCCTCCGCGCCGACTCCGTCGAAGCCATGGTCTTCCAACTCTGGCTCGGTAAACTCCATGGTGCGGTCTTCGGCGCCGAACTCGGCCCCCGCGTCTCCCGCACACTCCTCCTCGCCGAGCTCGACCACCGCCTCGACCCCGAAGTCCTCCGCCGCACCCTCCGCACCACCATCTCCGATCTCACCGCCTCGCGCGGCGCCGACCGCAAAAAATGGACCTGGGGCGCCGTCCACACCGTCTCCTTCCGCCACCCCCTCGGCGTCCGTTCCATGAACCGCGGACCCATCGGCCGCCCCGGCGACGGCGACACCATCAATGCCACCGGCGGCACCAACTTCCGCCAGAACTCCGGTGCATCCTTCCGCATGGTCCTCGACCTCGCCGACTGGGACAAGAGCATGATGACCAACGTCCCCGGCGAAGTGGGCAACCCGGAAAGCAAGCCCTACGCCGACCTCCTCGACGACTGGGCCAACGGCCGTTACCACCCTATGCCCTTCACCCGCAAGGCCGTCGAAGCCGCCGCCGAGGAGACCATCGAACTCCTGCCGCCCGGCGTCACCGAACTGCCCAAGCGCCAGCAACGCGCCCGCCGTTAACCGCCGCCAACCAACGCCGCCGCCAACCAACGCCCTACCTGAGCAAACCCAGCCGTTAAGCCCCCGCCACTCGCCCCCCACTCGCCCACCACCACTCGTCCACCGCCGCCAACCGGCATACTTCCCAAACTCCGAGGTTCTACCCCGTATTCACCCGCGGTTAGGTACCACAACTCAGCACAACTCTTGTGTGATTTCTGTATACGGTTCCGGTCCCCACACTGGACCCATGAACAGACGCACACAACTCGCCCTGGCCCTCCTCTTCGCTGCCCCCATGCTCCAGGCCGAGATGAACCCCAACACACCCGTCATCAGTCCCGAACTGGTCGCCCGCCTGCGCTCCGAAGCGCCGCCTTCGCGCGACTTCCACCGCCCCAACCGCCTTTGGAAAACCTCCATCGCCGTCATGGCGGCCGCCTCGGCGGCCGACCTGCTCTCCTCCATCGGCAAGCGCGAACGGAACCCAGTCCTGCGCGGTCCCGACGGCCGCTTCGGTGCCCGCGGCGTAGCCATCAAATCCGCCCTTACCGGTGGCGCCCTCGTCAGCCAGTTCTTCCTCGTCCGCAGGAACCCGCATGCCGCGCCCTATGCCGCCTTCGCCAACTTCGGCATGGCTGGCGTATTTACATCGGTCACCGTTCACAACCTCGGCAACAAGAAGTCCACCCTGATTGCGACTCCGCTGCGGTAAGGCGCGATTCACCCCCACCCCGTCAGGCGTCCAACTTAGTCCTCAGGTATCACGCGTCCCGCCCCCGGCGATTAGACCAATTGGTTGGCCCGCCACGTGCTCCTAGACTGGACTCGTAATGAAATCGATCCTGTCTTCTCTCCTCCTGCTGGGCGCCTCCGTTCCCCTCCTCCACGCCCAGGCCACGATTGGCGGATGCCCCGTGTTGCCCGCCAACAACATTTGGAACACGCGCATCGATCATCTGCCCGTCGCCTCCAACTCCGCCACCCTGGTAAATACGATCGGCACCGGTAAATATGTCCACTCCGACTTCGGTTCAGGCACCTGGAACGGCGGACCTATCGGCATTCCGTTCGTCACCGTCCCCGGCACGCAGCAGAAATATCCCGCTACCTTTCTCTATTGGGATGAAAGCGACCCCGGTCCCTATGCCGTCCCGTTGAACGCCCCTATCGAAGGCGGCCCCAGCGCCACCGGCGACCGCCACGCCATCGCCATCGACACCACCAACTGCATCCTCTACGAACTTTACGCCGCCTATCCCCAGGCCTCCTCGTGGCGCGGCGACTCGGGCGCCATCTACAACCTCCGCTCTAACGCCCTGCGCCCCAATACATGGACCTCGGCCGATGCCGCCGGCCTACCCATCGTGCCCGGCCTGGTCACCTACGAGGAAGTCGCCTCGGGCGAGATCAAACACGCCATCCGCTTCACCGTGCCCCAGTCGCGCCGCGCCTACGTCTGGCCCGCCCGCCACTATGCCTCCTCGCTCACCGGCACGCAATACCCCCGCATGGGCGAGCGTTTCCGACTGAAGGCCAGTTTCGACATCTCCGGCTTTCCTGCGGACGTCCGCGTCATCCTCACCGCCATGAAGAAGTACGGCATCATCCTCGCCGACAACGGCTCGGCCTGGTACATCAGCGGCAAGCCCGACGAGCGCTGGAACAACAGCAATCTCCGCCGCCTTCACGAGGTGTTCGGCTCGGCGTTCGAAGCCGTCGACGCCACGCCGCTCATGGTCGATCCCAACTCCGGCGAAGCCAAACAGTCCGGCGTCAATGTCGTGGTCGCGCCCGCGAGCCCCACGATCTACGCCGGGCAGAACCAGCAGTTCACCGCCACCGTCACCGGGGCGGCAAATACCGCCGTCACCTGGAGCGTCGATGGCGTTGCCGGAGGCAGTGCCGCGCGTGGATTCATCGATGCAAGCGGTCTTTATATGGCTCCGACATCGTTGCCCTCGCCGGCTCAGGTTGTCATCACCGCGACGACTGTCGCCACGCCCGCGGTCAGCGCATCCACCACGGCTACCATCAGTAGCTATCCCAATATCACGTCCTGGTCGCCGAACCCCATCGTGACCAGCAGTTTCGTCTTCACCCTTACCGGGACAGGCTTCCGCCAGGGAGCTGTCATCAAATTCAACGGCGCCAACGTGGTCACCACGTGGCTCTCCGCCACCCAGGTGCGCGGCAACGGAACCGCCACGCCTACTTCGCGCTGGATTCCCGTCACCGTCACCAATCCCGACGGCCTCGCTTCCAACATCGCCTACATGCTGGCAACCGTCCCTGCCGGCGGCCCCATTGCAGTAACCGTCACCCCGAACCCCATCACCATGAAGACCGGGACCAACCGCTGGTTCATCGCCACCGTCGCCAACACGACGAACAAAAACGTGACCTGGAAAGTGAACGGCATCACCGGCGGAAACTCCACCCATGGCACGATCACTTACAACGGCTACTACCGGACGCCGGCGAGCGTCCCCGCGGCCGGGCTGAAGATCACCATTACCGCGATCTCCTCCGCCGACCCCACCAAATCCGGAAGCGCAAAGGTAACGGTAATCCGCTAGGCCACTAAAGGCGCCTCCATCCTCCGCCGATAAACAAGCGGGTGCCGTCCGGCATCCGCTCGCGGCCGCACGCCAGCGCCCCTCCGCATAGCCCCTTCGCTGTCCACCCCGATTCGAGGTTCCATGGAATTTCAACGCCCCGACCTGCTGACTTCGCTGAAACTCCTGCAGGCCCACGGCCTACCGGTGCAAACGATTCTCGACATCGGCGCGGCCGAAGGTTCGTTCTTCGCGCTTCGCGGGCAGGCCGAGATCTATCTGCAAGCGGAGCATTTCTTCATCGACGCGATGGAGGAAAACAAGCCCCTCTATGAGAAGGTCGAGGCCAGCTACGGCGGCGGCCACGAAATCTGCGCCCTCGCCAATCTGACGGGCGAAATCGAATTGTCCATCGACCCCGGCTTCTATAACACCCACATCGGTGGCATACAGCCCGGCCAGGCCACCTACGGAAAACGCCGCGTTCCCGTGCGCCCGCTCGATGAGGTCGTCCGTGCCCGCCGCCTCAGCGGCCCCTTTTTGTTGAAGCTCGACGTCCAGGGTGCCGAACTCGACGTGCTGCGTGGCGCCACCGAAACGCTGCAGCAGGCCTCCATCGTTGCGCTCGAAGCGCAAGTCTGCCACTTTCGCGACACCCTCGTTGACCACATGAACTTCCTGCGTTCACAAGGCTTCCTGCTCTACGACATCACCAACCCGGCCTACTACCAGAGCGATTTTACCTTCTACCAGTGTCTGGCCACGTTCATCGCGCAGCGCTATGACTTCCGCAAGATGGTCCCGCATCTCGACCCCGCCAAGGCCGAAGAGGAGAGGCTGCGCCTGCAGGAGCGCCGCCGCAACGTCTCGCGAGCCGTTGAACAGATGTGCGCCGCACGGGGACCACGGCAGCCCACCCGTCCCATGCCCGATTCAGCGGTCGCGCCCAATCCCGTCGTGTGACCAATTCCGCCGCGGTGACCGACTCCGCCGCAGTGACCAATTCCGCCGCAGTGACCAATTCCGCCGCAGTGACCGACCCCGCCGTCGTGTGACCAATTCCGCCGCGGCGACCCGCCCCCCCGCCTCGCCCGTCTACTGATTCGCCATCTTCTTCATCGGGCTCTCCACCTGCTTGAATCCCATCGGCACCGCGAACACGCTCGCATCGACAGGGCTCGACGAGAACGAACCCACCCCCGTGGTAAGTTCCATCAGCACGTTGGAACCCCTGCCGGCCGCCGGGGGCGGGGCCGGCGGCGGGGGAGCCTGCTCCTGCTTTCTCGTCGCGTTGTCGGCCGTTCTGCGCCCCAGCCCCGCCAGTCCGCCGAACCGGCCCATGCGTCCAGCGGCCGCGCTTTGCGCCGCCGAGCCAGCCGCCTGCCGCCCAGCTTCGCTTGCCTGCGAATCGCCCTGCCGCTGCTGTTGCTGAGGAGGCGGCATGCCCGGCATGCCCGAGTTCGACATGCGCATCACCGAATAGAGCGGAAACCCTTCGATCTCGGCCATCTTCTTCGCCGCCGCCTTCATTCCTTCCACGTCCACGCCGCCCTGCATCATCGCCTGCATCGGCATCTGCTGAAGCGGGAACCGTCCCTGCATCGCCTTGGCGAACTCCTGAAACGCCTCGCTCCCCGGAGCCTTGCCGACATGCATGTCGTTTTCCATCGACGATGTCGTCGTCACTTCCTTGCCCGACTTCTTGTCGGTCACCGTCATTTCCGTATTGATCTTCATCAGCATGTTGCGCGTCGCCACGCCGGCCACGGTCCGACCCGCGCCTTTCTCTTCCACCGCGACGTTCATGCTCGACTTCGCATTCGGGTCTTGCGGCTTCGCCGCGCTCATGCGTTCGGACATCTTCTTCATCGCCGCTGCCATCTCTTCAAACGTGATCACCGAGTACTCTTTGCGGTCCAGATCGATGCTCGTGATCGTGCCCTCGCGGGCGTCGGTGATCGACATCGTCTGCCCGGAGCGGGTCGCCATCTTGCCGCCGCTGATATAGGTTGTGCTCGTCTGCGGGCCCGATGCGCCCTTCGAAAAACGGCCCAGCATGCTCATCATCTGCTTCATGCTGCCGCCTGTCACTTCCGACTTCTGTTCGTAGGTAAAGTCGGCGCCCAGAGCGGCCGCCGCAGTGCCCGCCATTGCCAACGCAATCACACGAATCTGTTTCATCGAATCACCTCCGTCGAATACTCCGATCATAACGGCCCCGCCCCTGCTATACAATAGGCCCTCGGAGTGCCTGGTTCCGTTATGTCCTCATTCGAGGTTCGTCCCTCACCTAAGTTCCTCATATTCGGTTTCGTTCTAGAAGCAGTCTTGCTCATGGGCGCCATCTACCTGTGGCAGACCAAGGGCGATCAGTACAAATATGCGCTCGCTGTCCCGATTTTGCTCGGAACCTATACCGCGCTTCTATGGGCCGTCAAAAGCAGCACCCGTATCACCGTTTCCGACGGCCGCCTGCGCTACCAGTCGGGCATTGCCTCGAAAACCACGCGCACTCTCGAACTCGCGCGCATTCAAGACGTCACCGTCAACCAGTCCCTGAGCGGGCGCATGCTCGGCATCGGGTCCATCACCATCGTCACCGCCAGCGAAACCGGATCGCTCAGCATGGAGCAGGTCGATTCGCCGCAGCGGATCGCCGAACAGATTCTCGACCTCGCGCGCAAGACGCGCTAGGCTCTCACATTCCTTAGGAGCATTCATGTCCAGTCAGTCACTCGTTGGGAAAGTCGCCCTCATCACGGGCGGAAGCCGCGGCCTGGGCCGCGCCATGGCCGTCGCGCTCGCCGCCGAGGGCGCCACCATCGCACTGGTCGCACGCGACAAAGCCAAGTTGGAAGAGTCGGCCGCCGAAGTGGTCAAAGCCGGCGGCAAAGCGTCGCTCCACATTGCAGACGTTGCCAGCGAATCCGATGTCGCGGCTCTCGAAAAGGAGATCGCCGCCCAGTACGGCAAGCTCCACATCCTCATCAACAACGCCGGCATCAACGTCCGCAAAACCATCACCGAGTTCACCCTCGACGAATGGAACAGCGTCGTCAACACGAACCTCACCAGCGTCTTTTTGCTCTGCCGCGCCTTCGTCCCTCACATGAAGGGCAACGGCTACGGCCGCATCATCAACATGACGTCCATCATGTCGCACGTCTCCATTCCCGGCCGCACGGCATACTCTTCCACCAAGACCGCGCTCCTTGGCCTGACGCGCGCCCTCGCCCTTGAACTAGCCCCCGAAGGCATCACCGTCGTCGGTATCTCCCCCGGCCCATTCGGCACTGAGATGAACACGGCGTTGATGAACAATCCCGAACTCAACTCGCAGTTCCTCTCCAAAATTCCGCTCGGCCGCTGGGGCAAGGTCGAAGAGATCGGCGCGCTGGCCCGCTTCATCTGCTCCGAGGACGCCGGCTTCATCACCGGCACCGACATCCTGATCGACGGCGGCTGGACGGCGCAATGATCGCCTCGCGCCCCACGGCTCCCACAGGCCGCCAACCGGCCACCGGTTCCCAATCCGCCACCACCCGGCAAGGCGCCTCCGGTCGCCAATACGCCACCGGCCGCCAATTCGCCACGCGCCGCCAGTTCGCCGCCGGCCTCGCCGCGACCCTTGCCGCGACCGGCGCCGCCTGCAATCGCGGCGGCAAGAAGCGCGTCGCCGTCATCCCCAAAGGCACCTCGCACATCTTCTGGCTCACCGTGCAGGCAGGCGCCGTCGCCGCGGGCCAGGAGTATCAGTTCGACATCCTCTGGAACGGACCCGCCACCGAGACCGACTACTCCCGCCAAATTCAGATTCTCGACTCCTATATCGCCCAGCGCGTCGACGGCATCGTCATCGCCGCCAGCGACCGCAAAGCCCTCGTCGGCCCGATCGACCGCGCCATGGCCGCCGGCATCCCGGTCACCGTCTTCGACTCAGGCCTCGATTCCACCAACTACGTTTCCTACGTCGCCACCGACAACAAAGAGGCAGGCCGTATGGGTGCCCGCGAAATGGGCCGCCTGTTGGGCGGCAAGGGAAAGATCGGCGTCGTGCAACACCTCCCCGGCTCGGTCTCCACCACCGACCGCGAAGACGGCTTCACCGAAGTCATCGAGAAAGAGTTTCCCGGCATCAAGATTGCCGCCCGGCAGTTCGGCATGAGCGACCGCAGCAAGTCCATGGCCGCCGCCGAAAACATGATGACCGCCCACGCCGACCTCGACGCCTTCTTCTGCTCCACCGAACCCTCGGCCACCGGCACCGCGCTCGCCGTGAAATCGCGCGGCCTGACCGGCAAGGTGAAGATCGTCGCCTTCGATTCGAACGAGTCTATGATCGCCGACATGCGCGGCGGCGTCATTCAAGCCATGGTCGTGCAAGACCCGTTCCAGATCGGCTTCCAGGCCGTCGGCACCATTCGCGACAAGCTCGAAGGCCGCACGCCGCCCAAACAGATCAACCTCGAAGGCCGCGTCATCACGCCCGAGAACCTCGACAAACCGGACGTGCAAAAACTGCTCACGCCCGACCTCAAGAAATACCTGGGCGCATAATGGCCGCCGGCGAAATTCTCATCGGCGCCGCGCGCCTCCACGACTATGCACGCGCGCTGCTCGAAGCCGCCGGTGCCGCGCCCTCGCACGCCGCCCTCACCGCCGAATGCCTGCTGTTCGGCTCCCTGCGCGGCGTCGACTCGCACGGCCTGCAACTGCTCACCTTCTATCTCGATCAGCTCTCCGACGGCCGCGTCGATGGCATGGGCAAAGGGCACGTGGCGAGTGAAGCCGGCGCCTGCCTGCTCTACGATGGCGAGAACGCGCTCGGCCAGGTGGTCGCCGCACGTTGCGCCGACGCCGCCTCGCGCCTCGCGCAACTGAACGGCCTCGGACTCGCCATCGCCCGCGAATCGAATCACTTCGGCGCCGCCGCTTTCTGGGGCCAACGCATCGCCCGCGAAGGCATGATCGGCATCGTCCTCTGCAACGCCTCGCCCGCCGTCGCGCCCTGGCAATCGAAGGAGGCGCGCTGGGGCACCAATCCCATCTGCTGCGCGCTTCCGCCTCCGCCCGGCGAACATCCCGACGACT
>CAYUZM010000011.1:16610-19647 GCA_964449665.1 uncultured Solibacteraceae bacterium | reverse complement strand
GCCGCCGATGGCGTAGCGGATGCCGTCGGGTCCGGTTTGGTAGGTGTAGGTGGGGCCACCCCGGGCATAGCCGCCGGCGGCGGCGAGATGGGCCTGCTCATGGGCGCGCACTTCGCGGTCGCGGGAGGCGAGTTCGCGCACGAGTTGGAGTTCGGATTCGGAGAGATCCTGGCCGTTGGCGGCGGCGGCGCGGAGGCCGCCTGGGCGCGATGGCTCCTCCGGTGGGGATTCGGGAGACGCCGGGGGCTGGGCTTCGTCTTGGGGGGCGGGGGCGCCCGCGGCCTGGGCTCGTTCGCCGGAGGCTGGGGCGGGTTGGCCGGAGGTTGGGGCGGGATTGCCGGGGGCCGGATCGGGTGTGCCAGACGCCGGGGTGGGGTTGCTGGGGGCCGGGGCCGGTTCCTCGGAAGGCGGAGCGTGCGCGGCCTGGCGGTGGGCCTCGGGGCTGAGCAGGGATTCGTCGCCGCCGGAGGAGAAGGTGTGGACGGCGCCGGCGAGGCAGTGCTCACAAGTCGAGGGATCGTGCTCGGCGACGGCTTCCAGGCGCCGGACGGCCTGAACCGGCAGGGCACGCGCAGAGGGAGTGATGTAAGCGGACTGGGCGGTGGATAGGCCGACTTGCATCACTCGGTACTCTGCGAGGGTGCTTATCGGCCTGGCCGCGGGATCTTTGACAAAAAACTTCGGTGGCGATTCGACCGCGCGCGCGGCGTTTAGCCTTCCGAGACGACGCGGTCGCGCAGGGCCTTCATGTAGCCCAGCGTATAGGCGTAGTTGGCCTGCGGATACATGGGGCCGCCGCCCGGCACGTGGTCCGGGATGGTGATGCCCTGAAAGTTCACTTTCTGGAGTGCTTTCATCACTTTGTACATGTCCATGTAGCCGTTGTCGACGAACGTTTCGCGGAACTTCGGCAGCGGCGAACTGACGTTGCGGAAGTGAATCTTGAACAGCTTTTTGCGCGCGCCGAAGGACAGTGCGGCCTCGACGGGGTCGCGGCCCATGCCTTTGCCGCCTTCGCCCCAGGTGCCCACGCAGAGGCAGGCGCCGAAGTTGGGGCTGTTGGCGATTTCGAAGGCCTTCTCGTAGGCGGTGTAGTTGGTGAACAGGCGCGCCACGCCGCCCAAGGGCGAGAAGGGCGGGTCGTCCGGGTGCAGCCCGATCTTGACGTTGCTCTTCTCCGCAACCGGGATGACGGCGCGGATGAACGTGGTGAAGGTCTTCCAGATGTGCTCGGCCGGGTACTCCTTGTCGAAGGAGTTGGGCAGCTTCTTGGCGACCTCGACGTCGAATTCGCGCGTGGGCGATTCGCCGCGCGTCTTTCCCATGGAGGTGGCGTAGAAGCCGGGAATCGACTGGTTCTTGATGTTCGCCATGTGGGCATAGGTGGTGTACGGGATGCCCGCGCGCCCAAGATTGGCCAGGTACTCCTTATATTGGGCGATCTTGGTTTCGACGCCGCTGGTGCCCAGAACCATCGTCGGGTCGCAGTGCAGGTCGATGATGCCGATGTTGTAGATCTTCACGCCGTGGGACTCCAGGCGTTTGCGCATGTTGGTCATCCAGCCGGCGTTGTTGTTGGCGATGCCGGTCCAAATGGAGACGGCGTCGATGCCATTGTGCGAGAGGAGGTTGAAATCCTCTTCTTTGGGCCGGTCGGTGAACGACATTCCGACCATGATTCCGGGCGTCTTCGTGGTTTGCGAGTGGCCGAGTTTGAGGAGGCCCGCCGCGGTGGCGGCGGACCCGAGGCGAAGCAGGTGGCGGCGATTCATACGGGTCTCCTAAAAAAGCACTCGAATTCCGAACTGGACGTTGCGGGGCTGCGAGCCCGATATGATGCGGCCGAAGTCCTGATTGGTGACGTCGGGGGCCTGGTGTCGCGCTTCGAGGAACGGGCTGTGGGGGAGGTTGAAGGCCTCGGCGCGGAACTGGACGGTGTAGCGCTCTTTGATGCGGGTGTTCTTGAAGAGCGACATGTCGACGCTCTTGCGGCCGGGTCCGCGCAGGTTGGGCTGGGTGAGCGAGTCGTTGGGAATGGTGTAGGGGTCGGCGCGGCGGAACGCGGTGGTGTCGAACCATTTGTCCAGGGTTTGGCCGCTCGAAAGGACGCCGCTCTTCAGGCGGTCGGCGCGGCCGTTGGTGTATTGGAAGTTGAAGAGGTTGGTAACGTCGGGCGCGGTGATGAGAATGGGACGGCCGGACTGGAAGATCGCGATGCCGTTCCATTGCCAGCCGCCGAGAATGTGGCTGGCGAATCCGTTGTTGGCCCAGCGCTTGCCCTTCCCGAACGGGAGTTCGTAGAGGTGGCTGATGACGACGCGGTGCGGCAGGTCGTTCGCTTCCAGGCCGCGGTTGTAGCTGGGGTCGAACAACGCGTTGGACGGGCCGACGACCCAGGTGTTGGAATCGCCGCCGATGTCGGAGATGGTCTTCGACAGCGTGTAGCCCACCGAGAGCGTGTAGCCCTGCGAGTAGCGTTTCTCGAAGCGCGCGGTCATCGATTGGTAGTGGGAGTCGCCATAATTGGCGCGGATGTGGAGCACTTCCTGGTAGTGCGGGAAGGGGCGCAGGAGCTGGCGGCGCTGGACGGTGGGGAAGCTGAGCGCACCGACGGTGACTTTGCCGAAGTAGGGATTGGGCACGGAGTCGAGCAGGCGCGGGCCCCATTGCTGCAGCAGCAGCGGATCGTTGGCGTTGTCCTGGCGGTTCCAGAACAGGTGGGTGATCTTGGAGCCGACGTAGGCGACCTCGGCGATCATCGAGTTGCTCAGTTCGCGTTGGATGCCGAAGGTCCAGTTGGCGATGTAGGCCAGCGGATGGTCTTTCACGTCGACGCGGATGTTCTGCCCGGCGAAGGTGGTCTGTCCTTTTTGCGGATAGGTGAAGCCGCCGGCGAAGGGATTCGACCACGATCCTCCCACCGGCGGGGTAAACGGAATGGGGTTCGGCGCGCCAAGAGTGATGAAGTTGCTGACGAAGGTGCCGGAACCGAAATCGGTCGCCGCGTTGTTCAGGCCGTTGTTGGCGGCGTTGAAAA
>CAYUZM010000011.1:0-16600 GCA_964449665.1 uncultured Solibacteraceae bacterium | reverse complement strand
CGGATGACGGTCTTCGAATCGAGGCGGTAGGCCAGGCCGACGCGCGGACCGAAGGTCTTGTAGTTCGGCGAGGTGTGGTAGCCGCCGGGCTCAACCCATTTGAAGACGCCTTTGCCGCCGGTGACAGGCTCGGTTTCGTTGGGGTCGATGTAGCCGATGTTGCCCCATTTCTCAGCGTAAGGCGAGGTGTATTCGTAGCGGAAGCCGAGATTGAGGGTGAGCTTCGACGTGATGCGCCAATCGTCCTGGATGTAGCCGGCTTTGTAGCGCTGGTAGAGGAACATGCGCGGCGTGAAGGTGAGCGTTCCGGCCTGGGGCACGCCGAGGAGCATGCTGGCGAAGCCGTGGCCGCTGTTGGCCGAGGAGACGGACGGGTCGGGGCCCTGGGCGTAGGTGCGGTCGAAAAAGTATTGGCCCGCCGAGAACTGCGAGTTGTAGGCGTTCATGCGGAGAAGCTGCATGTCGGCGCCGAATTTGATCTTGTGCTTGCCCTTGATCAATGTGAAGTGATACTGGCCTTGCCAGGTGTCCTGCGGTGTCAGCGTCTTGGTTGCGCCGCCGAGTTGTCCGACTTCATCGGCGCCGAAGGTGGTGACCACGAGGCCTGAGCCGGAGTTGTACTGCTGCACGGTGATCTGCGGGAACTGCTTGTAGAGGACGTTTTCCTGCACCTCTTTCGAGAAGCCGAGCGTGGCCATGTCGAACCCTTCGCTCACGGGGTAGTTATTCACCTGAAGGCGCGTGTAAGAGAAGCGGCCTTCGCCGAGGAGGTTTTGCGTCCAGGTAGACGTGAGGCCGACGATGCCGACGCGTGTGGGGTTCGAGCTGATGGTACGGGCCGGGAACGCCGCTTCGGCGAGCGTGGATTGAGAGTCGTTCTGCGAGCCGCCGGTGCGGCCGAACATGCGGTGCTTTTCGTTGAAGTAGTGGTCGATGCGGATGGTCCAGATGTCGACCTTCTGCACGTTCTTCCCGGCGAGGAAGTAGTTGCGCACGCCGACCGGACCTTCCCCGGCGCGATTGGGCGCGGGCCAATAGCCTAGGACGTTTTTCGAGATCGGGTGGATGCGCTGGTCGGGGATGCGATTGTTGGGGAAGGCGTCGCGAATGAACTTGCCGGGGTTGTTGGGGTCGGCGCGGCTGGTGAGGTAGTCGTAGACGGTGATGAGGTTTCCGTTGGGGCCGAGCGTCTTTGAGAAGTCGCCGGCCTTTTGCTCGCTGGTGGGCACTGTGGAAAGGAATTGATCCGGAGTTCCGGCGCGGATGGCTTCGTAGTTTCCAAAGAAGAATGTTTTGTCGTGTTTGATGGGGCCGCCGACGGCGACGCCGTAATTGTTGTTTTGGAAGAGCGCGCGGGCCACGCGGTTGCGGTTGTTGGTCCAACTGTTGGCGTTGAGGTGATCGTTGCGGAGGAACTCATACACCACGCCATGCAAACTGTTCGTTCCCGACTTGGTGGCGACGTTCACGACACCGCCGCCCGAACGCCCATACTCGGCCGAGTAGGTGGCCGTCTCCACTTTGAACTCCTCCACCGATTCGATGGGCACCGAGTAGGCTTGGCCGCTGCTGGTGAAGCCGCGCGATTCGCCGCCGTCCATCAGCACGGCGTTCTGCATGGCGAGTCCGCCGGAGATGCGCGAGTTCGTGGCCGAGCCGATGGCGCCCGAGCCGTTGCCGCCTTGCGCCGAAGTGGGAATGACGCCGGGAGCGAGCGAGGCAAGGTTCAACGCGTTGCGGCCGAGCATGGGCAACTCCACAACCTTGCGCGCTTCGACGACTTTGCTCAAGCCCGAGGTCTGTACTTCGAGCTGGACCGCCGAGGCTTCCACCTGCACCGATTCGCTCACGGCGCCGACATCGAGTTGCGTGTCGATGGTGACCGTTGTGCCGGTGGCGAGCGGAATGTTGGAAATGCGTTTGGTCTTGAAGCCTTGCTTCTCCACGGTCAGTTCGTACGTGCCCGGATTGAGCGCCGGAAACACGAAGATGCCCGACGTGTTGGCTTCGGTGTTGGTGCGAATGTTTGTCGCCGTGTTGCGCAACGAGACGCCCGCGCCGGCGACGATGCCGCCCGTGGAATCGATGACGGTTCCGGTGATGGTGCCGCGTTCGCCTTGCGCGAACGCCGAGATAGAAAGTAAGAAAGCCGAGACAACAACAGCAGCCAGTCTTCTCATGGACTCAAGCTCCTTTGGTATGCCCTTGATATGCCCTCTACAGCGGGGAAGATATATCAAAGCAACTCTTGGAGAGCAATACTATTGCGTTCTTTTAACGTCGTTCGAAGCAGTAAAGTGTGCCACGGGTGCGCAGGTACATGCGTCCGTCGACGACGGCGGGTGTGGCGAAAACGGGTTCGTCCATGTCGTTGGTCGCTTCGATCTCCCAACCGGCGCCGGCCTTGATGACGGTGGCGACGCCGCTTTGGCTGATGAGCACCACCTTGACCGCGGCGCCGACGGGCGAGGCGTAGTAGGGGTCGAGCGCGCCGGGCAGGCGGCCCTGCTTGAGCACGGCGCCTGTCTTGGGATCGATGGCCGAGAGGATGCCGCCGTCTTTCACGAGATAGAGCACGCCCTGGTAGAGCAGCGGCGAGGGCACGTTGGGCAGGAACTTCTGCATGCGCCAGACGACGCCGGACTGGCTCACGTCGCCGCGTCCTCCGTGCTTGATCGCGAGCAATGTGTTGCGGGCGGCGCGGCGGGCGCGGTAGAACTCCCAGTCGCGCGAGGCGAGGTGGCCTTTGCCGTCGAGATCAAGCAGATAGAAGCTGCGCTTCATGCGCTCGTCTACTTCGTCCGGCGTGATCTTGCCGTCGCCGCTTGTGTCGTACTGTTTGAGCGCCTCTTCCCAGGTGGGAGTTTCAGTGGGCGTTTCCGCTTCGCCGCCGCCCTCCCAGCCATGCACGTAGATCATGTCGCCATCGATGACGGGGAGCGATTTCGGCTGCCAGGAGAAGCCGCGCACCCACCACAGCTTTTCGCCGGTGTCGGCGCGATAGGAGGTGACCTGATAGGCGCCGGGGACGATCAACTCAGCCGGGCCGCCCTTGGGTTGATAGACGGCGGGCGTGACATAGCTGCGGGTGACTTCAGGCCGTTCGACGCGCCAGCGCTGTTTGCCGGTTTTCTTGTCGAGGGCGATCATGTACGAGCCGGCGTCCTGATCGCAGACCAGGATCACGAGGTCGCGCCAGACGATGGGCGACGAACCGTGGCCGTTCACGTTATTGAAGGGACCGAGCGGGGTGCGCCAGAGTTCGTTGCCGTCAAGGCCATAGGCGAGCAGGCCGAAATCGGCGAGGAAGACGAACACGCTTTTGCCATCGCTGGCGGGGCTGGGCGAGGCGGGAGAGTTGACGGTCTGATACTGCTCAATGCGGGGGCGCGGCGCTTCGCGGCGCCAGAGGATTTTACCCGTGGCGCGGTCGAGGCAGAACGTGTAGAGCTTGCCGCCTTTGTCGACGATCTTCTCGGGACGGCCGGAGCCTTCGACATTGCCGCCTTCGGCGCCGGTGAGGAAAATGCGGTCGCCGACGATGACCGGAGAGGAGTGCCCGAAGGCGAGCGGCGTCTTCCACACCACGTTCTTGGTGGGCCCGAATTCGACGGGCACGGTTTCACCGGCGGCGACGCCCGAACCGTTGACGCCACGGAACATCGGCCAGTCGGCGGCGGCGGCCGTAAGGACGAGCAACATACCGGTGAAGAGACAAAGGCCGCAACGCATCCGGCTATCATAACTCCGGTCTCGCGGGGCGAAGGGGCAAAAACAGGGGAACTCCCGCCGGGCTGAACCGTAGTAGAAGAAATGAAATACGCCCTACGTGCCCTTGGCCGCGAAAAAGCCTTTGCGGCATTTGCCATTCTGACGCTGGCGTTGGGAATCGGCGGGGTGACCACGATCTTCTCCGTTGTAGACGGAGTTCTGCTGCAGCCGCTGGCGTACAACGAGCCGGGGCGGCTGTACGCGGTTTCGGAGTCGGCTCCGAAACTGGGGCCGATGTATCCGCGGCTGCCGGTGAACGCGGCACATTTCCGGTCGTGGCAGCAGCAGTGTTCGTCGTGCGAGGCGGGCGCGTTGCTGAATCCGGCGACATTCAATCTGACGGGCGCGGGGGAGCCGGAGCGGATCGAAGGCGCAACCTGCACGTGGCAACTGTTTCAGGTGTTGGGCGTGAGCGCGCGGTTGGGCAGGACGTTTGTGGAAAGCGACGATCGGCCGCGGGCGAACCGGTTCGTGGTGGTAACCGATTCGTTCTGGCGGCGGCGGATGGGCGCCGATCCGGCGGCCACCGGGAAATCGGTGCGGCTCGATGGCGAACCGCACATCGTTGTCGGCGTGTTGCGCCCGGATTTCCGCTTTCCTACGGGCGACCAGATTGGCCCGATCCTCCGGTTTCCGGCGCGGGCCGAAGTGTTCAAGCCGATGGGCATCAACTGGACCAACACTAGCCCCTTGGGCCGGTTCAACTACGCGTCTCTGATCCGCCTGAAGCCGGGGGCGAATCAGGCGCGTGCGGAGGCGGAGATGACGGCGGCCATCGCCGATGCGGGGCGCGAGATGAAGATCGAACTCGGCGCGCACCTGCTTCCGCTGCAGGAGCAGGTGACCGGCGCTGCGCGCGGCGGGTTGACGCTGTTGCTGGCGGCGGTGGGCGTGGTGCTGCTGATTGTGTGCGTGAACCTGGGCAATCTGATGCTGGTTCGCGCCAACGAACGGGCGCGCGCCATGGCGGTGCGGCGGGCGCTGGGTGCGGGCGCAGGTCACCTGTTCCGGCCCGTGCTGCTGGAGAGCATGGTGATCGCCTTTGCCGGGGGAGCGCTGGGGACGCTGCTGGCCTATGCCGGCGTGAGGGTGTTGGTGAATCTTGCGCCCGCTGGTATTCCGAGGCTGGACGAGGTGCACGTAAGCGTCGCCGCGCTCGCGTTCGCGTTCGTTGTTTCGGCGGGCTGCGGCGTTCTGTGCGGCCTGTGGCCGGCGGTTCGCGCGGCGGGCGTTCATCCGGCCGATGCTCTTCGCTCGGGATCGCGGTCGTCGACGGAAGGGCGGGCGCGGCTGCGTTCGCGCGAATGGCTGGTGGGGCTGGAGGTGGCGCTGAGCACGGTGTTGCTGGTGGTGGCCGCGCTGCTGGGGCTGAGCTTCCTGCGGCTGCAAAACGTGGATCGCGGCTATCGTGTGGATCACATTCTCACGGCCGATATCGCTCTGCCGGGGGCGCGCTATCCAAAGGGCGCCGACAAGGCATCGTTCCACCAGCGGGCGTTGGAGAAGATGGCCTCGCTGCCGGGCGTGCGTTCGGCGGGCCTGGTCAGTTCCCTGCCCCTCAAAGCGCAGCTTTGGGGCGACTCCATTGGCAAGGAAGGCGACACGCGCCCGGAGGCGGAGCGGCCGCTGGCGCACTTCCGGTTCGTGAGCGAGCGTTACTTCGAGACGATGGGAATCGCGCTGCGGCAGGGCCGTGTCCCCGAGGCGCATGACCAATCGCGCAAGGTGGCCGTAATCTCGGAAAGCGCGGCGCGCCACGTTTGGCCGGGAGAGAACGCAGTGGGCAAGCGCATGCGGAAAGAACCGGGACAAGAATGGGTCGAGGTGATCGGCGTGGTGGCCGATGTGCGCACGGAGAGTCTGGAAAAAGCGCCGCCGCTGATCGTCTACGTGCCGTATTGGGATGGAGGCTACTGGCAGGGCTCGGTATGGGGGAACGCGACGTACGTGATGCGGACGTCGCAAGATCCGGCGGCGATGCGCAATGCGCTGCGGGGGGCGATCCGCGCCATGGACGCGGAACTGCCTTTGGCGGACGTGATGACGATGGACGAGATCGTATCGGGGTCGGTGGGGAGCAGGCGGTTCCAGACGTTGCTGGCGGCGGCGTTTGCGGGCGCGGCGCTGCTGCTGGCCTGCCTGGGAATTTACGGCGTCATCTCTTATAGCGTGGCCCGGCGCACCAACGAGATGGGGATTCGAATCGCGCTAGGGGCGCGGGCGGCGCAGGTTTCGCTGCTGGTGCTGCGGCAGGGCATTCGCCCGGTGGCAGGCGGCCTTGTGGTGGGTGTCGCGGCGGCGCTGGCCGCCGGGCAATGGATCGGCAGTTTCCTGTTCGGCACCGAAGCCCGCGACCCGATGGCGATCGCGGTAGTGGCGGTGACGCTTCTGTTGGTGTCAGCGGCGGCCTGTTGGGCACCGGCGCGAAGAGCGTCGCGGATCGACCCGATGACCGCGCTGCGGGACGAGTAGGCGCGGCGCTTTGCGGCGGGACCGCTAGGGGAACAGCGCCATCAGCGCGTCGGCAAAGAGCTTCATGCCGCGCCCGTCGGGATGGTTGATGGCGTTCAGCATGAGCGTGTTGTAGGGGAGGCCTTGCCGCCAGAGGCGGCCGTAGCGCAGCGAGGCGTCGGCGAGAGCAACATCGTGTTTGGCGGCGAACTGTCGAAGACCGGCGACGTACGGGCGCGGGTCGTCGTCGATGTCGCGCTCGCGGGTGAGGTTCATCCAATCGGGGCGGACGTAGTGGGGCGTGAGGATGATCCACTCGGCGCCGATTTCGCGAAAATCGGCGAGCAGTTTCGAATAGCGCTCCTCGACTTGGGCGGGATCGAGCCGCGCGTCGTTGACGAACTCGGAGACGATGACGTCGGGCTTCACGCCGAGCACGGTTTCGCGGTAGTTGTGTTCGCTGCCGGGCGGTTCGGCGAGATAGCTGCCCGTGTTGCGCCCGCCCCAGGCTTGCGTGAGGAGTTCGATGCGCGCCTTGGGGAAACGCGCGCGGAGCCGGGCGGCAAACTGTTCCTGCCAGCGGTCACGGTCGCGGTTGGGGAGATAGCGGCCGTCGGTGACGCTGTCGCCCCAGGCGAGGATGCGGAGGGTTTCGCCGCGTTCGAGGCGTTGGCGCAGTCGGCCGGCGGCGGCACTGCGGGGCGCGGCTATTTCAGGATATTCGGTTTCCAAAATCGGAAACAGATGTTCAGGGGCGAGCTTGCCCACCATGCCCGGGATATAGATGTTGCCCAGGTGGCGTTCGCCCGGCTGCACGGGCGGGGCCAGTGGAGCGGCCGCGCGCGGTTCGCCCTGGCGCAGGGCAATTTCGCCCTGAACGGTCAGCACGACGGCATCCAGACGCTGCTGCGCGTGCCGGTAGCTGGCAAACACGGGCTGCTCCGGACCGATGCGCCCGCCTTCGATGCGGCCGAAGGTGCCCCAATCGAGGTCGGCTTCGTAGTCGGCGCCGCGCGTGAAGAGCGGGGCATCGGCTTCGGGAGCGGCGCGCAACACCAGGCTTGCGGCATCGAGCAGGAACGGGCTGGTGGTCTCCTGCGCCTTGACGCCGCGCAACTGCGCGCCCTTCACCCAGCCGCCGGCCTTGGGGTTGAAGAGCGGAACGGCTTCGTATTTTTCGGCAACGGCGTTTAGCATGACGGGCGGCGCAACGCGCACCGTGGCGGGCGCATGTCCGGCTAAGATGACGCGCACCTGCCAATCACCGGCGATTTCAAACGCTGCCGGTTCCAGCGCGAACACCCCGGCGCACGCGAACATGGCCGCGCATACACTCTTGAGACGCATGGGGCCATCTTAATCCCTCTCCACTGTGCCGCCCCTCCCAGGGTCAGGTCGCGCTGGTCCGCACGCCCGGCGAGTTCGGGCTTGGCAGTCGAATCGTCAGGTGGCCAATGCGGCCGATCACGTCGCGGTCAGGGCTCGCGCGCACTCACGTGGATCTCGGGCCGGTAGCCACGCCGCAAACAGTGCACAGTGGGCTCGGGTGTTACGACGGTAGCCGCGCCGAAGGATGGCCGGGGGACTTTCTCGCCGTAACCGGCGGGGGACCAGATGCGTAGTGAATCGCCCGACACAAGATAATATGAGCCGTCTACTTGAATAAAGCAGCCGTCGGGAAGTGAGTTCCAATCCGCATCATGAGTAACCTTCATTCCCACAGTGCGGCTCCGGGCAGAATGCAGCGCCGCGTCCATCTCCGGTGCCGACGGACGAGTGCCCGCGTGCGGTTGGCCCGCCCGCGCCCAGGCTTCGCGAAAGGCCTCAAAACGCTCCCGCCGGCATTCCGCGCAAGGCCGGTGTCCGGCTGCGAGCGCCACCGCCTCATCAAGAAAGAACAGCTCAGTGTAGCGGCCCGGCGACATCACCTTGCGCCGTCTGCCCCTAAAATCGAGCAGGCAAACGATCCAACGCTTGCCCCGAAAATGCCACTGAATCTCTTTCCGCTCATTGTGTAACACACCACGGTTGCCCATCAGCGTACCGCGCGCATCCGAGCGCACGAGTTCGCCCCACGGGGTAACACGATTCTGAAGTGGCATGCCCGCCAGCTTCTCATACTGCTGTAAGATCGTCGAGAACTTTCACCATGCGCACCGCCACACTTCTCCTCCTCGCCGCCTGCACTCTCCAGGCCCAAAACGCCGCCACGCCGGGCCGCTTTCATGTGGAGCATCCCACGCTGCACAATCTCGGTTTTGAGTGGTTGATCGACGGCGACGCGAACCGCAACGCCACCGTGGAGGTGCGCTTCCGCAAGGCGGGCACGCAGGCATGGCGTCCGGGACTGCCGCTGCTGCGCATCGGCGGAGAGCGCGTGTACCGCGACCGCGAGAGCATGACCTACACGGTGCCGCACGGCTTCGCGGGCAGCATTCTGAACGTGGAGGCGGCAACGAGCTACGAGTGCGAGTTCACGATGAAGGATCCGGACGGCGTGACGGGCCAGGCGCAGCAGCGCGTCACCGTAGCCACGCGCGCCGAACCCCAGCCTTACGCGGGCGGGCAAGTGCGGCACGTCTATCCGAACGACCACGTGGGCCCGAAACTGGAGCCCAACTTCATCGGCATCAAGGCCGCCTACTACGGCGAAGGGCGCGGCGACTGGACATCGGTGCGCATGACTAAGGCGCAACCCGGCGACACGATTCTGGTGCACGCGGGCATGTACCGGCCGGAGCGGTACAACTATGTCGATCCGCTGAGCGCGCCGTTCACCGGCTCATGGTCGCTTTCCTTGAAAGGCACGGCCGAGAAGCCGATCACGATCAAGGGCGCGGGCGACGGCGAAGCGATCTTCGACGGCGCGGGCAACGCCAAGCTCTTCGACATGATCGCCTCCGAGCATCACATCATCGAAGGCCTCACGTTCCGCAACACGGAGATTGCCATCTTCGCGGGCGAAAAGGACGTGCTCGGCGCGGTGAACCTGACTGTGCGCAACTGCCGCTTTGAAGACATCGGCGTGGGCGTGTGGACCGAGTACGCGGGCTCGCGCGACTTCTACATCGCCGACAACCTCTTCCTCGGCCGCGACGACCAGATGCGCATGATCGGCTGGAACCAGGCCGGTTCACGCGCCGCGGGCATCTATCCGTCGCACCAGTTGCGGAGCTTCTTCGCGGTGAAGGTGTATGGTCCCGGGCACGTAATCGCGCACAACGCGGTGGCCTACTTTCACGACGCCATTTGCATCTCCACCTACGGGCCCCCGTCGGACGATCCGGAGCGGCGCGCTTCCTCGATCGACATCTACAACAACGACATTCACCTCACCGGCGACGATTTCATTGAATCCGACGGCGGGGCGCACAACATTCGCGTCTACCAGAACCGCGGCGTGAACGCGGCGCACAACGGCTACAGCGCGCAGCCGATGTTCGGCGGCCCGGTCTACTTCATCCGCAACATTCTCTATCACGTGCCCAGCGGCAGCGCGTTCAAGCTGAGCGCCGTGCCGGCCGGCATCGTGGCCTATCACAACACGATGATCACCGAGCAGTCGTCGAACAGCACGTACTCGAACGCGCACTTCCGCAATAACCTGTTCATCGGCCGCAACACGCCGAACCAGGGCGTGATGACATGGGCCAACGCCACCGCGCAGTACAGCAGCGACTATAACGGCTTCCGCCCGAACGCCAACGGGCGGCCGCAGTACACGTGGATCGTGCCAGGGCAGGCGGCTCCGCAACGGTTCGCCACGCTGGCCGAGTTTCAGAAGGCCACCGGGCAGGAGGCGCACGGGATTGAGGTGGACTTCGATATCTTCGAGAACCTGGCGCCGCCGGACCCGGCGCGGCGGCATCATGTGTACCATTCGATCGATCTGAATTTTCAATTGAAGGCGAACGCCAAGGCGGTGGACGCGGGCGTCGCGCTGCCGACGGTCAACGATGGCTTCGCGGGGAAAGCGCCGGACCTGGGCGCGTTGGAGCACGGTAAGCCGGAGCCGCATTGGGGGCCGCGCTGGGTGACGTGGAAGACGTTTTACCGGTGAGGGGCGAGCCAGTTTGTAAAGTCAACGCGGTGCAGCGGGGAAGACATCCAGGAGGTGTCCGGCTCAGCGAGCTTCAACGATTCCTCCACGGTGAGCCAGCCGTTCGCCAGTGCCAGTGAACTCTTGGTGCCTTTGCGCGTAATCCACTCGAACTTCCTGCGCCGTTCGCACGTCAGTGCAATCTCCATGGCCACGCGCACGTCCTGGGCGACATAGTCGAGCACTTTTTGGTAATGACCTTGCGCCCATAGCGTGGGAGCCTTGTCGCCACTCATCCCGGCGGTCTTACCCGGCAACCCCGCACCTTGCGCGGATTTGTCCAGCGACACCGGATAACCCAAAGAGCAAAACACGTGAAACATCATGTCCACGTGGCCGAGTGCGAGCTCTCTGCAAATCTTAAAGGAACCGGACTCTTCGGAGAGGATGTCGAAATCGAAGCCGAGTCCATTCCAGGTAAGGACCGAACAGCCGTCAATCGACATTTGCCGCAGATAACGAACCAACGCCTGAACGTCCCCCCGGCTCATCTGTTTCCTGGGAGTCCCTTCCTTTGTCTTGCTGAACCACACGCGCGGCTCGCCGGAGTCACTCGCAAGCGTCGCGGCACAGGAAATTCCAAGCGGCCGATGGGGACGCCAATTGAAGTCTTCATTGGGAACCTCTTTGGACGTTTCGATATCGAAGGCTATGTATCGTCGCGGCATATACGCGCATCAGCTCCAGCCGGTGTCACGGCAGGGCGATCCGGCCACCACTGTATCAATCTCCCCCCACCCCACCGTGACGAATCCGCCTTGCGCGCCACATACTAGTTGATGATCCTGGAGGGAACCAACCGATGACCCGCACACGCTCCTTCTTCTGCACAGCGCTTGCCGCGCTCATGGCGGCCCACACGCTCCCGGCGCAAAACCCCGCCGCGAACCTCATCCCCTTGGGTTCGCCCATGAAGTGGGGCGGCACCAACGCGCCGGACACCTACTCCGACGCCTCCACCTTCGGCCCCACGCCCGTGCTGGTCAACGGCGGCAAGGTCCGCATCTGGCAGGAACAGCAGCTCACCGGAACCAACGGCGAATGGCAGATTTTCCACATGGAAACCGTCGACGGCGGACCGCTCGCCAGCAACATCAACGCCAATTGGAACATCCTGCTCGACTACAACATCCGCGTCCCGGTCTCCTTCGACGCCGCGGTGAACCAATGGCGCGTCAGCGGACGCCCCGTCAGCTCCATCTCCAACTTCGGGGCCTTCTGCTGCGCCATGCTCTCCAATCCCGTTTTCCCCGGCCCCGCCTACATGAACTCCGGCTTCAACGGCCTGCTCCCCGCCGGCACGCAAACCAACTGGCAGCAGCTCTTCGTCAACCCCTACAGCTTCGCCAATAGCGGCGGCATCCCCACGGCCACGGCCAACCAGTTCAGCTTCGCGCTGCACTTCACGCTGCGCCCGCCGGCGGCGCCCACGGTCACCTCGCTGATCAGCGCCGGAGCGTTCGGCGCGTTCAACGCCATTGCGCCGGGCTCGTGGATCGAGTTGTACGGAACCAACTTCGCCGTCGGCAACCAGGTGTGGGCCGGGGGCGATTTCGACGGCATATTCGCGCCCACCAAGCTGGGCGGCGTCACGGTCACCATCGGCGGGCGGCCGGCGTTTGTGAACTACGTCAGCCCGACGCAGGTGAACGTGCAGGTGCCCTCAAACGTCGGCTCGGGCGCGCAGGCCGTGGTGGTGACCACGCCGACGGGATCGAGCAGCGCCTTCAACATCAACGTCGAGTCCATCAAACCGGGCTTCCTGGCGCCGTCGAGCTTCAACATCAGGGGGACGCAGAACATCGTGGCGCTCTTTCCGGACAACACCACCTACGTTCTACCGCCGGGCGCGATCGCGGGAGTCAATTCCCGCCGCGCGCGGCCCGGGGAGACCATCACGCTGTACGGCATCGGCTTCGGCAGCGTGACGCCGAACATTCCCGCCGGGCAACTGGCGCAGCAGTTGAATTCGCTCACCGCGCCGCTGGTGGTGCGCTTTGGCGGTACGCAGGCGACGGTGAGCTACGCCGGGCTGGCGCCGAACTTCGTGGGACTGTACCAGTTCAACGTCGTGGTGCCGAACATCGCGGCAAGCGACAATGTTCCGTTGACGTTCACGCTCGGCGGCATCAGCGGCGCGCAGACGCTGGCCATCGCCGTGGGCAACTGACGCGCCGGCGCTACTTCGGTGCGCCCGGCTCCACGCGCTCCATCATCCAGACGTTGCCGGCCACTTCGAACGCCGCATAGAACAGCTTTCCGGCCGCCATCGAAAGGCCCACGTTCCACGGGTCGCCCATGTCGCTTAGGTTTTCCCGCACCTCGTGAAAATGCGCGACCCCGAACACATCGCCCACGGCCTTCCCCGTAGCCATATCCACGCGCCTCCCCCACACGCAACGGCTCCCGTCGCGGTCGGAAAGAAACACGACCATCCCGCCCGCCGGCGACCAGTACGGCTGGCGGTCCAGCATCGCCCCTTCGGTCAGAATCGACCAGTCTTTCCGGGGAATCTCCGCCTGTCCCCCGCCGAAGGGCGCAAGGTAGATCTTGCGGTTCGAACCCTCGCCCTGTTCGGTGAACGCCACCCACTTCCCGTCCGGCGAAACACGCGGCGTGAACAATCCAACGCCTTCCAGGTTGGCGAGCATCCGCTTTTGCCCAGTCGCCGTATCGAGCACCCAGATGCCGCGCTTGTTCTCCGAGTCGCGGTCGTAGAGCAGCAGCGTTGTCCCCTTCACCCACTCCACGGGCCGGCCGCAGGAGTCGCACACCTTCCTCGGAGCGCCCCCGTTCGAGGCCATCACAAAAACGGGATTGCTTCCCTGCGACGGCGCATGATACGCCACCTGCTTGCCATCGGGCGAAATCGCCGCCGTGGTGCCCTGCGTTCCCGCCGCCAGCCGTGTCTCTTTCCCCGTGGTCAAATCCTTCAGCCGCACTTCCGTCGTCGTTCCCAACTGCGCCAGGTACACGACAGTCCGTCCATCGGCCGACGGCTGCAGCCCCGCCCGTTTTTCCAATCCCTCGGTGAGCTTCACCGGCCGCCCCGTCACCTTCCCGCTGCCTTGCTCGACGTCCAAGCTCCACAGGTTCGACGCCACTGTCGTTCCGTTGCCGAACACAATGCGGCTTCCATCGGCCGAGGCCGAAGGCTTGAAGTTGAATCCCGGCCCCACGGTAATCGCCTCGGCCGGGCCCATTGCTTCGTGCGTGCGTTCGTTCAGCGGCATCCGGAACACATTCGCTCCGTCCGCGTGCCAGTTGTTGAAGAGGATATCCTTGCCGATTCGCGCCCACGGCACGGCACCGTTCGGGCTCACCTCCACCACGTGCGGCCATGCGCCGAGAAGCCGCTGCGTCTTGCCGTCCTCGCTCACATACTGCCAGTCGAATCCCTTCGGCGGCGACATTCCATTCCCCATGAATACGAACCCCTGGCCATCCGCGGTCCATACGGTTCGCCCGTAGATCCGCCCCTTCACCTTCACCTCCTTGGCCGCGCCACCCTGCGCCGGGATGATGAGAATGACCGCATCAGACCCCACGCCCGCGTACTCGCCATTGGGCAAATAAGCGATCCGCGCGCCGTCCGGTGAAAATTGCGGGTCCTGCCCGTCGGCGATGCGCCTCGGCGTTCCGCCCAGCGTCGCCACCGTATACACGCCCCCGCCGGCGCTGTCGCAGCGAAACACAAGCTGGCTT
Source organism: uncultured Solibacteraceae bacterium (assembly GCA_964449665.1). Lineage (GTDB taxonomy): Bacteria > Acidobacteriota > Terriglobia > Bryobacterales > Bryobacteraceae > JAFLBB01. The sequence goes on along the minus strand of CAYUZM010000011.1, from coordinate 2,574 downwards.
CCATCCGGCGAAAATACGGCTTCGTAGCAGTTCCCCAAGCCCTTGGTGAGGCGCACGGGATCGCCGCCGGCCACCTGCTGCACTCAGATATCGAACGAGCCTTCGTTGGCCCGGTCTGACGAATAGGCAGCCAGCTTTCCGTCGGGCGACATGGTCCCGGACAGCGTCGCACCCGTGTCGGAGGTGAGCCTTCGCATCTGCCAGCGCTCCGGCGCCGCGCTGCCCGCGCTTCCCTTCCCCAGCTTCCACATCGCGCCCGCGCCCAGCGCCAGGCCCAACGCGGCCGCCGTTGCCACCCACGCCCATTTGCCCCCGCGCGCGGGTGTGACTGTGGGTGCGGCGGGCGCGATGGCCGCCGAAGACTTTCCGGAATCGTAATCCTGCCCGAACTCCTCAAGCGCCAGCTTGATGTCGCCCATGCTTTGCCAGCGCTTGGCCGGCTGTTTGCGCATGCAGCGCGCGACGATGCGCGAAAGCTCGTGCGGCACGGCGGGCGCAATGCCTTCGGCCGGTTCGGGATCGCGCGTGAGGATGGCGGCCATGGTGGACACCGCCGAGTCGCCGTGAAAGGCGCGCCGCCCGGTGAGCATCTCGTAAAAAAGCGCGCCGAAGGAGAAGATGTCGGAACGGTGGTCAATCTTCTTGCCTTCGGCCTGCTCGGGCGTCATGTAGCAGACGGTGCCGACGATCGTGCCCTCGGTCGTTTTCGGCGCGTCGGCGGCGACGATGGTGCGCGTGATGTCGTCGGCTCCGCTGGGCGCATCGCTGACCAGTTTCGCCAGTCCGAAGTCGAGCACCTTCACGGCGCCCTCGAGGGTGACCATCACGTTGCCCGGTTTCAGATCGCGATGCACGATGCCGGCCGCGTGCGCAGCTTCCAGCGCCGCCGCAATCTGGGCCGCCAGTGCGACGGCTTCACGCACGGCGAGCCCGGTGCGTCCGATGAGCTGCGAGAGCGGCGCGCCCTGCACCAACTCCATGGCGATGTAGTCCTGCCCGGCGTCGCGCGCGATCTCATAGATGGTGACGATGTTCGGATGGTTCAACGCCGAGGCCGCCTGCGCCTCTTGCACGAAGCGCTTGCGGGCCTCTTCCAGGGCGTTCAGTTTGGCGGGAAGAACCTTCACGGCGGCCAGACGCCCGAGCGAGGAATCGCGGGCTTTGAACACCATGCCCATGCCGCCTTCGCCCAGTTTCTCGATTACCTCGTAGTGGCCCAGCTTCGATCCGGTCATGCGTAGTGAGCTAGCTTATCGCGTCCCGGCGCGAGACTGGCTGGAGCAGGCGCTGCGCCGCCTGGGCCCGGGCGCTTACTCGCCGCGCAAGGCCTGCGCGGGATCGATGCGCGCGGCGCGGCGGGCGGGAACGAACGAGGCGAACAGTGTCAGGGCCAGCATCACCAACACGCCCCAGAAGAGCGGCGCCGGGTTGTCCACGGGCAGTTCGGCGATGAGGCTTACCGCCACTTTGCGTCCGGCGTAGGCAAGAGCCAAGCCCGCCAACACACCCGCACAGGTGATGCCCAATGCCTGCGACATGATCATTCGATAGACGCGCCCCTCAGTGGCGCCCAGCGCCATGCGCACGCCGATTTCGCTCGTGCGCCGCGCCACGTTGTAGGCGAGAAGACCATACAGTCCGACGGCGGCAATCAGCGCCCCCAGCGCACCGAACAACCCCGAAAGCCGCGCGATCAGACGCTCCGGCACAACGGCCGCATCCACCTGGTCCTCCATCGTGAGCGTCTCTTCCACGTTCGCGCCGGGCAGCGTTTCCAGCGCCAGCCGCCGCACGGTCCCCATGATGCGTTCCGGGGCGGCGGCGGTGCGCACCACGAACTGCGAGGCGAGGAAGCGCGTCTGGAACGTGTTGAAGTAGACCGTGCGCGGGGCGGCCTCCTTCAACTCCGTGTACTTCGCATCGCCCACCACGCCGGCAATCTCATACGCGACGGGGTCGCCATCCACCCGTACGCGCTTGCCCAGCGCATTGCCGCCCGGAACGAAGTGCGCCGCGAAGGAGCGGTTCACGATGACCACCATCGTCTGGCCTTCGTCGCCGTAGCGGAAGTCGCGGCCTTGCAGCAACGGCGTGCCCAAGACCTGGAAGTATTGCGGCCCGACCCAGTTCAGCGCCACATAGCGGCGGTCTTCGGGGCGCTCGGTAAAGCCTTCCACTGTCACCATGCGGCTGGCCCCCGCGCCTTGAATGGGAGTGGCGCCGCTCACGCTGGCGGCGCGCACGCTGGCGATGGCGCCAACGCGCGCCAGAAGTTCCTTCGTGCGCCGCGCGGCTTCGGGACGCTGCATCGCGCGCCCGTGATCGACGCGCATCAGGATCACGTTCTCGCGGTCGAATCCCAGATCGCGCGAGCGCAACTGCTCCAGATAGCCGGCAAACAGCGCCGCCGCGCCCAGCAACACTACCGACGCGCCGACCTGCGCGGCCACTAGTCCCTTGCCGAACAAGCCGCCCCAGCGGGACTCCAGCGCGCTGCCCGCCTGCCGCAGCGCACGCGCGGGCGACGAGTGAAATGCGTACCACGCGGGCGCGAGGCCGAACACGCACGCCGCC
>CAYUZM010000010.1:14126-20812 GCA_964449665.1 uncultured Solibacteraceae bacterium | reverse complement strand
TGGCGGTTGCAACCGGACATAGGCAAATAGGGCCAATGTGCCCACTGCGAACACTCCGCACGTCATGCCCAGCAGGGCCATGCGATTAGCGTAGGCGCGCAACGCGCCGTCCATTTCGTAGTACTTGGTGAGCTGTTGCTTTTCAGGCAATGCGCTTCGTTGCTTCTTCGTCGCGCCGAACATGTCCACGCTCCTTCCTTAAATCCATTCGTCGACGGGGTCAGGCCCCGGCGGTCGTGTCGACACCGTCGGAGCGGCCTCGGTATGGCCGTCCCCCGCCAGCATCTTCCCGCCAGCGGCTACTGCCTTTCGTCCGCCTTGTATCGCCATGGCAGCGACAGCGCCCCCAAGCCAGCCGGCAGCATGCGGGATGTTCGGAGGCCGGTAGTCTCCAGGTCCGCGCCCGCCACTGCCGGATGGCCCACGCGGCGAACGAGAACCATTGCCGGCCCCACCGCCGGCGCCACCTACCGTTGACGACGGACCGGCCGGTGCAGTGTTAGAGGAGGCGGCAGCGAGTCCGCCCCCGGAACCCGCGGCGGCCCCACCGCCACCTCCAGCCGACGCAGACTGCATACCGCCGCTGCCGCCGCCCGCTCCGGCAACGAGCGACATAGCGCCCTGGGCCAGCGCGGTTGCCGTTCCGAGAACAGTCAGCATCGAGCTGCCGAGATCCCCTTCGACAATTCGCTTCGCGAGAAGCGGAATGAGCAAAATGCAAACCGAGAAAAGAATGCTCGCGACGGCCAACAGGATTTCTTGAGATGCACCGGCGAGTACGCCTGCAAAGCTGTTCGCCGAAGTCAGGGCGGCCATGCTATGAACGTTGATCGCCATTGCCAAGCGGCAAAAGATGCCGTAGATCAGACCCCACCCGCCAAATATCATTACGTTGATTGCATAGCGCTTCGCAAGCGACCCCAGCCCGAAGCTCGGCATCAGCGCCAGCACAAGCGGACCCGTGACGAACAGGATTGTGCCGTAGAGCGAGTAGAATACTGCGAACAGCGCATAGGCAACCGGGTACACGATCATGGCGATCAGAAGAAGCAGCGCGCTGAGTAGACCCGGAATGCTGCCAATGACAAGGTTCAAGAATGTCGTCGATAGACTGCCATGGACGTAGATGTCGTTTGCCCAAGCTTTGAAGACATCGGTCGGCCCTGCACCTGCCATGGTGTGCGAGATCTGATTGAAGACGCCGAGTATGTCCCGGAATACGCGCTCGTAAACAGCTCCGTTGTTCATGAACAGAGCGCCCAAGGCCAGATACTTGATCCCTGCGACACCCAACGCCCGAACGTCACCGCCCTTGACCCACGCCTCATAGGCGCTGAAGAGGAGCGAAGCCAACAGGATGCCGTAGGCCACAGTCAGAATCGTGCTCATGAGACCTGCGGTCATGATTCCATTCAAAGCGGTGTTGAACATTTGCTCGTAATAGAACATGGGGATCCTTGGCTATCGGTTCATCTGGGTCAGCTTGTCTCTTGTCTGCCGCGCGAATCGCGCGGATTCTTTCAGCCCCGCTCCCTGGCCCGCCAGCTCAATCGCACGAAGGCGCATCATCTCCGCGAGTGCCTGCTGCGTATATGCCTGGGAGCGGACCACCCACGCCCCAGCTTGCGCGCCGATCATCTCCGCCGTACCGGGGGCCGTGGACGCGAGAGCCGTCATCATCTGATCGGCAGCCGCGAGTTCGCGATCCGCGATGTCATCGATCGCGATGGATCTCTTCATCGCCGCCTGCGCGGCGGCGTCGGAACTATCGATCACGTCCCTGGTCGACGGATGAACTTCGTTGGCCGCCGGCAACGGTGAATATACAGCTGAAAACCGCGACGCGACGTTCGCAATCTGCCCCGCATCCTTTGACAGAATCACGTTCTCCAAACCCTGTGGGTTTACCAGCGTCGCGCTGCGCACTACCGTGTTCCAGATACCCCGGATCGAGTTGTAAATGCCCTGGATCTGGCCGACCAGGGCACGCGCGGAATTGATCGCGGCCAGCGGGTACACGGTATTCTGCTGAAAGTCCAAGATCCCTTGGGTAATGTTCTGAATGGCGGACATCGCCGCGCTTATACTGCTCAACAAGGGGCGGATCACATTCTGCAGCGTGTTATTCACCGTGCCAAGTACTCCATTGACGGCACTCAATCCGTTGGAAATGATCCCGATCAAGCCCGCGATAAAGCCGAACTGCGCATTCACAGGCTGCGGAACCAGGAGTGCCACAACCACAAGCAGGGCAATGATCTGCATTCGGTGGCTGGTTGCCAACTTCCAGCCCCGTCCGATCGGACTGAAGAAACTGTTGAGACTTGGCATGTCTGTTTTCTAGCCTCCTACCGGCTTAGCTCCGTGGTCTTTGCGCGAGACTCACGCGTGAAAGTGGCGCTACGTTTGACCGCCATCGTGTCGTGTCCGAGGCGCGCCGCCTCCTGGCGAAGCGCACTGGCGATCATCTTTTGAATATGAGCGTTACTCTGCAGGGTCGCGATGTGTGCTGCCGCCGTGCTGTAGGCGGCAGTGCCTGGAGCGACCACGAGTCCGTGTTCTTGAATGGCTCCTGCTGCCGCGACAGTCTGGTCGGCGCCCGCGTCGGCCATCTTGAGCATCATCAAGTGGTCGATAGCCATCGCGTCATCGACATCCATCAAGTCCCGTTCCTGCGGATGCGCGTCCTCTGCGGGCGGAACGGCTCCATAGGTCTGGACAAAAGCGGCCCTGAGTGCGGCCAAGTCCCCCGGATTCTTGTTCCGCATGATGGTCTCGAGCTGACGCGGATTGGGAAGTTGGGCGCTGCTCACGTTGATGCTGTACAGACCGTTCAGGGCGCCGGAGAATAGGCCGATCAACTGCTGCACGAGCCCTCGGATCCGATTGATCTCAGCGATGGGCCAGACGACTTGCTCGAAGAAATTCCGTAACGTGCTGAGAATGCTCTGCACGGCGGCGGACGCGGCGCGGATGCTCTCAAGAATCGGCCTCATTACGTTGTTGAGGAAGCTCTGTAGCGCTGTTGCCGTGCTATTCAGTCCGCCGAGAATTCCGGTGATGCCAGACAGCAGACCGCCCTGAGCGTATGCCGGCTGCGGCGCAACCATGCCGATCATCAGAATGATGACCACAACTACGGCCATCGCTTTTGTGAGGATTATGCCCACAGGTGTCGCTTCTCCTTTTCGCCTGACGCCCTAGACTCTGGCAGCCACGTAGGTCATTTCGTTTCGTTTGGCGCTCGCCCTTTGCACGACTCCAGACGCTTCCTCAGGTAGAGCGTCGAGATCTGCAAGTCCTTCGGGGAATCGGTCGGCGAGCTCCTTATAGAGATCGATATGGGGCCGTCCTGCGTTTTCCTTGATGTACCAGGTCCGGTACGCTCGTTCCCGCGGGTACGTCGTAGCAACCCAGTAATCGACGCCAGTTGGCACGAGCCGCACAGTTTGTGTGGTTTCGGCTTTTTCGCCCAATACGAGTAACGCCTCAGCACTACGTCCCTTACGCGGTGCCGCGAAGCGTTTGACTTCGTTCAACGCGACCTCGTTCAAGCCCAGGTGATCAACCAGCGGTCCAACGTCACCTGGTTGCTGCCCGATCACTTTGACCGAGGCGTTACGAAGAATGCCAGAACCGTGTTCTTTGGGTTTCTGTTTCGTGCCGACAAAGTCTTCCAGCGTCTGGCTGATTCCCCACACGCTCGCGCCCCGTTTACGCGCCGTGCGAAACAACTGAACGACGCAATCCGCTAGCACCGGCGAGTCGAGAAGCGCCCAACATTCGTCTAGCACCGTGATCGACGCCTGGCCGGAGCGGCCAGAGGAACGCTCCGACATTGACTGCGCGATTAACATGCTCATTGCCGTTTCGAGGCGTGGGTCCGAACTCAACCCTTCGATATTGAAGAAGAGCCAGTTTGCGTCTGTTCGCATCGTGGTGTGCCGGTCAAACAGCTTGGAGTACACACCCTTCTCTCCAGTCCATTGCCGGAGCGATACCGATGCCAATTGAGCCAGCTGCCGGATGTGCTCGATGCGCTCCTCGTCATTCCAGTTGCCAAGCTCGTCCTTCAAGTCCGAGTACGTGGGCGTCGTGTTATCTCCACGGATTGCCGCGCGCTTGTAGACCTCCGCAATCGCTGACGTAAGAATGTTGTCGAGCAGCGAGGTGTCAGCCTGTCCAAGGTCTCCGATCATGTGGCGGGTGAGATTCTTCAGGAATGCGATCTTGTCCTTGGTTGGCGTGATTTCGCCGGGCTGCAGATCCCAGGGGTTCAGTGTTTCCGACCCTTCCAGATCCACCTCAATCACACGCCCACCCATCAGCTCAACCAGAGGCCGATAGGAATCACCACGCTCGACGATAGAGATCAGCGGATTTGATCGCGCCATCATGAGCAAAAACATCTGCGCCATAAACGTCTTGCCACCGCCAGACTTGGCCATGAACAGCATGTTGGCGTCGCCCAACGAGGCGTCATAGGGAGAGAACGGAATCAACTGACGGTACGGAGTTTCAAGCAAGATGAGTGGGGATTGCACCGTACCGCGCCAGGGAGTTTCAATCGGAAGTAGATCTGCCGCGTGCAGCGTAAGCGCGCTCATCTCGCGTTGATTGGGGCCCGCCATTCCGGGCAGACTCGCTAGAAACAGCCGGCGTTGCGCCAACGACTCTGGAATGGCACGGGCACCATTCATACGCCCCACTGCGTGGATCACCCGTTCCCGGCGGCGGTTGAGTTCCCGCTGCGCCTCTTCCATATCCGATCGGCTGATGACGGGTTTGGAAGTGCGGATGGTGACGATCAACGAATACTCGCAGACCTTGAGCGAAGAGGAGATCACGGCGGTAAGAACGTCATTGAGCTGCGAGTGCGCCACGGCTGCATCCACATTGATCATGCGGCCGCCCCTCGAATCGATCTGCGCCGCCTGCATCTTTTTCATACGGCCCTTGAAACCGGAAATCACCTTGGTCTGGTCCGGGATCGTAACCTCTGCATTTACGACGACCGGAAAATCGAGCACCATCAACTCCCTCAGAATGCCGGGAAAGGTGCCATCCGGGAGGTCCTTCATGCTGACGAACGTGTACAGGAACCCACCTATCTGGATGTAGCCTTCCTGCTCGTCTTCAATGCTTGTGTTGACGATCTGCTCCCGGGCACTGCGATAGGCGATCGAATACTCGCCACGTCTGTAGGGGCCGCGGTCCTCAAACACGGGATTCAGGCTCCTCTTGGCCTCGACAAACATTTCGCCGTCCGTCATGCGGCGAGTGCGCATTCCTGTCGCGGCGAGCGTTTGCTCGACGCCGGCCATCAGCGACGAGAACTCTGCCAGGAGGTCTTCATGCTCCCGGTGCTCACGCTGAATGCACTTGTCAACCGACAGGCTAAACCACTTCCTGTTCTTTCCTTCCAGCCTGTCCGCCATCTCATGATGAATGCGGGGATTCCAAATGAAGTAGGAGTGCAGGAGATGCCTCAGATAGAAACCTTGTTCTTCGTTGTCATCCCAGTGCTGCATCCTGATCCGGTCGATATCCTGCAATACGGGATTTTCGCTTTTGCAGAGGCGAGGGTAGTGCTTTCGGACGTCGCCGATTCCTTCGGTGATCTCAAAGCGAACCTGCATGCGCATGGATCGCTCGGGGAGCGATCGGACCAGCGCTTCAAATGCGTGCTTTGATCGGTTCCGCCCTTCGTCGTCGTGATAGTAGGAGTTGAGGCCGTCGAGTTCGTAGCCCGCAACGAAGCTGCCGTCCATCTGCACGGCCACACCGTCCAGATAATCCCGCACGGGCAACAACTCGCAGAGCGGCGGTTTACGTAGCGCTTTCTTGTGTTCGGACATGGTAGTGGGCATTACGCGAGGTACTCCTTCGTCAGTTCGCGGTCTTTCTCCAAGCCGCAATAGATATGGGGCTTGATCTGCCATACCAGGAGGTCGCGCAGGTAGCCTCTTGGTTTTCCATACTTGAACAGCCATAAGCACGGAACGGCCAGAATCGGCACGACCCAAAGAAGCAGGAAACTGAGCGGGATGCCGTAAATCTCCCGGCCAAGAAACCGACCGACGAAGTTCGCCAGCACTCCAAGGCCGAGAACCAGGAACATATCCTCGATCTCCAAGTACATCCACGTAACGCGCTGATGAAGGTTGCGGTGTACCTGCGTAACTTCAAGTGCCATCTGATCCTCCTTAACTGATTCCGCCCGTTCCCTGTTGAACGAAAAACTCCGCCATCCGCAGCAGTCCCGAGACGCTGAAGCTCGCCATGGCGATCAGAATGTGGCGCGCCCACGGAGCGCCGGGATAGATCCGGAATCCAGCGCCACCATAGTGAAGCAAGGCCATGACAACCTGAAGTACTCCATACACCGGTAAGAACACGTTCGCCGACCAATTGACCAGTCCCAGCAACGTCATCCACACTTGGTCCGGATCGTTCCACGCCCGGACGCTCGAAAAGGTTTCGATGCCGCGCAGGATTCCGGAGACCATCAGCGACAAGAAGCCTGCATACATCGCGTACTGGAACGGCGCACTGCGGGCGGCGCGGAGAATCGCGATCACGAAGAACACGCCCGCGAAGGTCGGCATGATCACATTGCCCAGCCAGTTCGTAAGGATCGTAAGTCCGGGCAGGAAGTTCCCGTTTCACCCCGCACACGCAACCGG
>CAYUZM010000010.1:7806-14116 GCA_964449665.1 uncultured Solibacteraceae bacterium | reverse complement strand
GCCGGTCAGGAAATCCATATTCTTCTCCGGTCACATCATTCGATTGATCAGAAGCCACAGCGCGCTGACTGTTAGAAAGCCGCCAGCACAAGCGACCAAACGCAGATATCCGGGTTGGTTGAAAGCGAATTGGATGATTGCCCCACAGATTGCCAATCCCGCCGCGAGCGGAAAGATCCGGCTAGCCAGGTATGTCCACATCGATTCGAGACCAAGTACGACCGAAAAACGGTTGCCAACCGGAGTCCAGGCGTCGATCAGCGCGTGAGTCGACGAAATCGCCAATAAGAACATTGCGCTCAGGAGCGACGGCAGTGGTCCGGCGCCGCTGGCAGTATCGAGAACAGCTCGCGTGACGAAGAACGCGGCAAGAACCGGGGCGATCCGTGCGACCACAAAGTCGCTGACGAACGTCGTTAGGCCCGAGGCTATACCCGACAACCACGCGTTCCCGATCGCGGGACCAGGTGGAAAGAAGACCGGAAAGCCCAGGAATTGGAACCACACCAGCGTTGGTTCCAACCCCAGGAAGATGACGGTCCACAGCATCCAGCGCGAGAATCCACCCCCTACCCAGAACACCGTTCCACCCTCTTTCCGCAGAGCGATACCTGCATTCACCAGGCAGATGAACGCCGCGGGACCGGTGAGCGCAAACATGGCGCGCATGATGTCGTAGATCAGAGTTGGCATTCTTTCCTCGTTCTGAAGATCGGAGGCGAGTTGCTCGGGCAAGTGTTCCCGCCTCCGCGCATGGGGAGCGACCCTACGAGATGCCCCCGCCCCCCTGGGCGATCCAGAACTCGAGCAGTCGCGTCACACCAGAGACTGCCAGACAGCCAAGCGCAGTAACGACGTATCGTCCTACTCCGCGGCCGGCAACGTATGAGATCAGGCCACCTGCCAGCGCCAGGCCGGCGCCGACCGGCGCGATGACGTTGCCGATCCAGTTAACCAAGTTGAGGAACGCGCCTTCCGGCTGCGCGCCTGTCTGACCTTGAACAGCCACGTTCACCTGAGGCGCCGCGCCCAGATTCTGGGCAAGCACCACGGCTTGCGATACTGCGACGAGGCATAGGACGGCCATTAGCAAGGTCGCCGCCCGCTGCCGGTTCGTTCCCGAAAGTTTCAACATGAGAAGACCTCCCGTAACGTTCGATTTGGATTCGGCTCAGGAGTTCGCCCGAGCACAGAGGAAACATACACGGGTTTTCTGGAACCACAAAACGAGTTGCGTGGGAGTCTGCAACCGCCCGAAAGAATGGGTTTCTGCAGGGTCGCCTAGAATCGCGGCTGAACCCGGCCGAGCGCTTCGTCGAGGTCGGCGGGAACGAGCGGAGGCAATTCCTTGGAGTCCGGGGCCATGCGCCGCATGGCGACCCGCTTCATCGCCTGTACTGTGGCCTCGAGATCGGCGGGAGCCATCCCGGAAACTCGCTCGGCCAAATTCTGGATGGACCATCCCACGCCGAGACGTGCCTTTCCCAGGTATCGTGCCACAAGCTTCTGGTAACCGGCCTGGTCGGGAACCGGAATCTCTACCTTCTCGCTGAAACGGCCTCCCCGAAGAATTCGAGGGTCGATCCGATCCAGGTAGTTCGTTGTGCCGATGAGAAATATCTGGTGCTCGGACTTCAGCGCGCTGATCTCGATGAGGGCCTGCTCGACCAACTGGACATCGTGCTGGTTCATCTGGCCGTGGAGATGGGGAAATAACCCGTCCATCTCGTCGAAGAACACAATGGATGGCGAGTTGTCCCGCGCCCTTTGGAAAATCTCTGATAGCCGCTTTACGGAACCGCCCACTGCACTGCCCAGCACGTCGCTCGGGCTGACGGCATAGAAGCTTCGCTTGGCTTGCGATGCGATCAACTTCGCCACCAACGTTTTTCCGGTCCCGGGTGGTCCGACAAGAATGAGGCCAGTCGGCGGCGGTAAGGACAGTTCTTCCGCGCGTCCAGGCGTCATGAGGCTCAAGAGAGTGCGCAAATCATCGGCCACCGAATGTGGCAGCACGACATCGTCCCATTCCACGGGATCGATCAATCCGTGGTCCCGGCCGCCTGCACGCTCCAGTGCATCCACCAGATGCCGTTCTTCAATGGGGCTCCCTTGCGCAGACAACGCTGCCCGATCTACCAAGGCTCTGAGCCGAGCAGGACTCCATCCCGGCGTCCGCTTTGCGATACCGGCTAAGTCGAACATATGGGATCTGTGTTTTCGTAGCTGGACCCCAAGGATCTCTTTGCGTTCTACCTCACTCGGAAGATCAAGGCGAATCTTGGCGTCGAATCGCCCATCCCGGATCAACGTCGGTTCGAGTCCGTCGAGGTAGTTGGTTGCCGCCACTATGAGAAGACCGTCCGTTTGTCGGTACTGATCCATAGACTGCATGAGCTGCGTGACCAGCGAATTGTATTCGCGGCCGCCTCCACCGGAATCGGTGCCGTGCCCTTGCACCTGTTTTCGACTGCCAATGGAATCGATCTCATCGAGGAAGAGCACAATCGGTCTCTTTGCAAAGGCCGATTCAAAGACTCCGCGGATGCGCTCCGCACCGGAACCCGTCTGCTGCCCGACCAATTCCGGGCAACGAACGTGAAAGAAGTTGGCGCTAAACTCTCCAGCCGTCGCCTCCGCGAGCAGATTCTTTCCCGTTCCCTGTGGACCGTAGATGAGAATTCCGTTTTGAATGACACTGCTTCGGTGCTTGCCAAGCCGATTGGCCGCGATCGCCATCACGTCTTGCTTTACTCGGCTGAACCCACCGACGTCGCGCAATCTGGTTTCGGGGACAGTTGACCAACCAACGGACTCGCTGGCGGAAGTGGATTTCCACTGGCTGTTCGCCGTCTGCACAGCGGCATTCGGGGGGCGACGGAAGAGTGCGGATAGTGCCCAACAGAACAACGCAATGACAATCGAGAACCACACGGCAAGTAACGGAAATTTCCAATCGGCGATCCTTGATCCACCATTGTCGAGCGCTAGCTCGACGATGCGCTGCAATAGACCCGACGTGGTTCCAGCCACTATCAATCGGGCTCCGAAGCGAGGAAGTCGGGGCGTGGGGGTCGGCAGGACGAACAACACGGCCCAAGAAATTGCAAAGGCCATCGCAGTTTGCGGGATCCCGAGTGGCAACAGTCTAAGGCAGAGCCAGCCCTCGGCACCGACCAGGACGCAGAGGGCCACGCTTCGAAACACCCAATCGGATGGTGTGCCAACGGATGCCGTTGTCGCCCTGGCTACACCAACCCCAAAGCGCCACCCTACTTTGTAGGACAACCAACTCCACGGTTTCGAGAAACCAAACTGCGGCATGGGCTCTTTCCGATCGAGCACCCTCAGAATAGACGATTCCAGGCGCAACGAAAAGAGGCCAACGCCGCAGTTCCGCAACTATTTATCTGGCAACTACTTCTCTGGTTCCTGTTCGGGAGTGGCTGGCGGATTCTGCAATTTGATAAGCCGGTTCATCTCACGCATTTCGTTGCGGATAGAGACGAGTTCCTGCAACTCCTGAGGCGACATCCCAGCTAGGGGCGATGCAACTGGAACTTCCTGAGCGCCCACGGTATTCACGTTCCGCCTTTGCGCAAAAGCGTCCTGCTGTAGTGCAGTCCCCGCTACGGCCGGTTCGTTGAGCACGATGTAGAATCGCGTGTTTGCAGGGACAGTAACCACGATGTTCTGCTGAAAGGCCAGCATCGCCAACTGCTGCTCGCCAGCCATCGCCACGTTTGAGGACAAGCGTTCCCGCAGCAGGATGGAGTTGTCGAGTTGGCCACCGAGGCCTCGGCCACCGACCGCGAAAGCGGCAATCGTACCGATGCCCGTGATTGCACGAGTAAGGAACTTCTTGCCCGTGTTCTTTCCGTTGACGTCTCCATGGAGCACCTCCTGCTCCATGCTCAAGGCGGAGCCATTGATCTTCTCTTGTTCCCCGCCGGGGTACTCGAGGGCGTCGAATTGGATACTCACCCAGCCCTGCGGTGTAGCTTGCGCGAGAGTCCCGTAGGCCTTAGTTCCGGCCGGAATGACAAGTTCCCCATTCTGCTCGTAGTTGTACTCAATAACGGCGACCACTGGCGCCTTGGCGGCGGAACTGACGGCATACTGTAACCGGGCCACCAACTTCGTTCCCCGAGCCAACAACGTAGTGGGCTTTCGCGGCAGGACCGTAGGAATCGCACCGCCTCCGGTCGAAACTACCGGCACGCTGGTTCTCACATACACGAACGAGGATTTTCCGAGTGCTTCACTTGAATTCGAAATCGGCGCCATGGCTGTCGGCTTTGCGTTCTGCTTTGCCTGATGTTCGGCGATCGCGGCATTCCAGTCGGTTACATCCGTGGTCCGCCGGGGAGGAGGTGTCAGCCCTTGACGTCGGTAAGCCTCGGCCAACGCTGGATCCTCGAAGTCAACGGTGCTCAGCGGTGGTTTAGGCACTGCGCGACTTGCGGTTGCCGGCGTCGGCACGTTCTCCCTTTGAACCGGAGTTCCACGATTCCGCATGGTTCCAAGTAGATCGCTTTCCGTAAGTTCCCCTGTGTCCTCATTCGGTTGCTGTGTGACGTTCAATTGCGGGATGACTGATCGGTTGGCCGTCTCGTCCGCGCTGGATGTCCCCTCCGGTCTGCCCAAGCTGGGTTGAGTTTTCCTTTCTTTCTTGGCCGAGTCTGACGTCGTGGTGAACAATCCGAAGAACAGGAACAAGCAGCCGATCGTAGTGGCCCCGAGAATCAGCGCGCCACGGAGTCGGTCACCCGCCTTTTGCTCTCGCGCCGACTCCGCAGGACGGCGAAACCGAGCGGCGAACTCGGCAAGCCTGCCCTTCAAGGAAATCCCTTCAGGTTCGTCGTTGGTCTCGACAGCGCCCGGCTGTGTTTTGGATTCTGGATTCAGACTGTCCTCTGCTGCAGATTCGTCGTTCCGCTGCAAAACCTCGTTGTCTCGCGGATCATTCGACATGGCTCATCTCCTTCCTGATGGATGAAACGCCGAACCCAATAGGCGCGAGGGCCGGCTTGTCCACGGCGCCGCTTTCCGCGACTTGGAGAAACAGCGTTTCAGTGGATTGCTTGAAAGTGGGACGGGCAAACACGACAACGCCATCCGTTCGCTCACCTGGCCCGATGCGCCGGCGCGCCATGCGGAAAGCGTCGATGGCGAGTTGTTGGCTCGTTCCCCATCGGCTCCGTTTGATAAGAAAGCCTTTTTTCACCTTCCCAGCCAACTGAATCTGAGGGGGTAGGATCTCGACCGCATGGGATTGCGGATTGACTACTGAAAACAGCACGGCCACTTCGGTGCCTTGATCGAGCACTTCCGAGATCCCCACCTTAACCGGATCCCCCTTTCTGTCCGGTGTCGTTGTTCGCATCCCGAAAAGCGTCGGCAACTCAGCCCGCTGCTGCCGTTCCAACAACACAGTGAGTCCATCCCTCTCGGTGGCTGCAATCGACAGAGTCCCGGCACGTATCGGCGGGGAGACAGAAATGGGGCGGACTGGCGGAAGAGACGCACTTCCGGCAACCTCCGCCACCCCGACCACACTCTCTTCGATTAGGAATGACCCCGCAGGGCGGTAACTCACAACGAAGTCCACCGGCGGATTCGCTCCGCCTCCTTCGTTCCGCAGTAGAAAGCTCAAGTGCCGCCCCTTCACAGTGGTGATCAACAGGTTCGATTCCGAAACCTCGTCCGAGACCGGCTTAACCAGAACCAGCGTTGGCTCCTTGTCCGAATGTTCCGCGAGAAATCTGACGGGATCGCCGACAACGACGGAGCTCACAGCATCGGGCAACCGGATTGCCGTCGCATAACGCGGGGCCAATCGCACCACGTTGACCTGGTCGTTCACCGTTCGCTGACTGACGACCGGCTTGATCTGCGTCTGGGCGAAGACTAGTGCCGTACCTGCGAGAAATACAACTGGTTTCATCTTGACTCCCCTCCTTCTCGTAACAACGTTTCCCAACGGTTGCGGCGATACAAGTACGCGACGCGGGTGACGTATTCGTGAATGTCTTTCGGGTAGGCGAAGTTGAGTCCAAGACGCAGTACCCGGTTCTGCCCGCCAATGTAGCTGGCAATGATCAGCCGCCGGTCACCACCACAGAGATCCTGTAACCATGCCAGGTAGGCGACGCCAGCCCGCACATTATCTTCAATATCGAAGCGGCTTCGGACTCGGAACGCCACGGCAGTGTCGGGCATCAGTTGCATCACTCCAGCAGCTCCAGCGCTCGATACGGCGCCACGATCGCCACCGTCTACGTCGAAAGGGAGCTGGCCGACCTGCAGG
>CAYUZM010000010.1:0-7796 GCA_964449665.1 uncultured Solibacteraceae bacterium | reverse complement strand
GCCGGGCCTCGATGTCATACGTCCCAGCGTGCTAGCGCATGAGACGGCGTTTCTCACGCCGCCGGCATCGGCCTCGTTAAAGGCATGTATCAGTTCGGGCTCCACACCGGATGCGGCAGCCCAATAGTCGGTCCAACGTCGTACTTCCGCTGGTTGGGCCGAGCAGTAGCTCGCAGCGAGCAAAAGCACCAACCATTTCATACAGCGACTCCACTGCTTACCTTCATGGCGGCCAACGCTTCATCTCTATACTTCAGAGCCGTCACCACCAAACTCTTGAAGCCGTCTTTGAGCAGCAACCGCTTGACGTCCTCTTCCGTCTTCGCGAGAAACGGCAGCAAGACGTCGCGTGTCTCCGCGCGTATTTCGGTTTCGCCAAGCAATTGCAGTGCTCGAACGAATTGAACGATCTCGTCGATCGAGGGCGGCTTCACAAGGTTGTAGCCGCGCAATGCCTGCGCGAGTCCAACAGCCTGCGCTTTCAACTCAACCGGTGCGTCCACAGTGCGGATATCAAGAATCTCAGCTTCCTTCCGAACATCCGGATGCTCAATCCTCTTGTAGAGACTGCGGCGACGCAACGGGTCACCCAAGCGCCGCTCCTGGTTCGATGTCATCACCACGAACGGAATGGTCTTCGCTTTGACGGTCCCGAGCTTCGGAATCGTGATCTGCCAGTCTGAAAGAATTTCCAACAGCAGCGCCTCGAACTTCTGGTCCACCTTGTCGAGTTCGTCGATCAGCAGCACAATCGGCTTCGGCTGCAGCACGGCCTGCAGCAGAGGACCTTGCGTGAAGAAATCCAAAGTGTGGAGGCGCAGTCGCAACTTGTCCCATTCGCGGTCAATCACGTGTACCTGCGTCTCCAAGTAGAGCCGTTGCAGTGCCTCGTCGAACGATCCAATGGCCTGCTTCTCTGTGATTCCCTCGAAGCACTGCAGCCGGATCAGGTCGGTCCTCGCCGCCGCGGCGAATGCCTGAGCCAGATAGGTCTTGCCCGTTCCGGGTGGACCCTCGACGAGGATCGGCTTTTGCATCTTGGTGGCGAGCCAGATGATCTGTACCAAGACGGGATCGGTCGCGTAGCCTGCTTCGCGGAGGCCTGCCGCGACATTCTGCGGTGTGGCGAACATTTGAGATGAGGATACGGCGCGACCGGTCAGAACCAAATCGAGCTATCCGTGTCTCACCAAGGAATCTCCCTGTTCCACGAAAGTTGCTCGCCGCACGCCTGTCAATAGAAAGGCATAACGCGTGGAGATCCCACGGATGTGAGACGCTCGGGGCATCCCTCAAGACGTGAGGCTGAACATTGGAGACATGCCCCATCGGCGAGACGCCATTGTCATCCCTCGGCTCTGAGACGGTAGCGACATCCCTCAAAGACTTTACGCTGGACAGTGCGGACATGCCACGCCAGTGCGACATCGGCGGTCATCCCGCAGGCATGAGACGCTGCGTACATCCCACACAACCTTGGCCTCGTACACGAACGACATCCCCCAGCCTTGAGACTGCCGGGACATCCCTCGGATAAATGTGCCCTGTACGGATCGGTCATCTCACAATCGTGCGACGGCCAGGACATCGCGCGGAGCTTAGCGCGAACTGTCATCATTTGGACCCGAATTATCGTAATATCCCGTGTGACGATTCGCCGCCAAGTACTCCAACGGCTGACCGCGACTGCCAGCCAGGGGATCGAAGACACGGCGTTGGGCCTCATGGCGTTAAGAAATTCTGGAGCGGACCCTCGTGCATTGCTCGACACACAACATCGTGCCGGCGGCTGGTCGGCCATTCCCAATGTTGGACCACCGAATGCCTTTCACACCTCGCTAGCGCTCTTGGCAATTCGACCGTTTCAGACTGCGTCGGCCAAACACGCGGCTGGGCGCGCATTCGAATGGCTATCGGAACTGCGAGGCGTTGAGTCTCATTGGCTCTGGCAATGGAAGTTCCGTCTATTCGATAGGCAAGCGCGTTTCGACCCTTTGAAGTCCGGCTGGCCGTGGGTTCCCGATACCGTGAGTTGGGTCGCTCCCACGGCGCTTTCTATCTTGGCGTTCCAGGCGTGGCGCCGGGAGTCGTCGCGCATCGCGCCCGCGATTGCGATGCTCCTGGATCGTGCGTGTCCTCAAGGCGGATGGAACGCCGGCAACTCCGTAGTGTTCGGAGTCGATCTGGATCCACACCCCGACTTCACAGCCATGGCGCTTCTCGCATTGCGCGACGGCAGTCCTGGCTACGAGGCTCTGTTGAACAGATCGCTGGACTACCTTAATGCTCGGCTCGAGGGATCTTGTTCGCCGTACTCGTTGGCATGGGCCGTCATGGCACTCTCAGCGCATGGGCATGAAGGCGCGCATCGCTTGAAGAATCGTCTCGAACGATGCGTTGCCGCGAAGCTCGATCAGTTGCCGCGCCACGTTCTGGCGCTCATGTCGCTCGCCTTGGAAGATATCGCGTTCACATTTCAGGAGCACTCAAGATGAAGCGCCGCTCGATAGTGAGTGCAGCGGCTCTCGCTGCTACGGCTGGTCTCGCAATCCATCAAACTCATGCATCTCACGTCCCATTCCGCAGACCGCGACGCTCGCATGTTGCGATCCTTCGCTGTGATCGCTATGAACGGACATCCGAAGTCGTCGCGCGTGGTCTTCGATTAGTGAGCCCTGCGGTTCAAGGGAAACGTGTGCTTCTCAAGCCGAATCTTGTTGAGTACTCGCCGGTAGCCCCCATCAACACACATCCGATGCTGATAGCGGCAGTCATTGACGCGCTCTACGGGCTGGGTGCCGCCACTGTGATCGTGGCCGAAGGACCCGGTCACGTCAGGGACACGGATCTATTGCTGCACGAAAGCGGTCTCGGAGCGCAGCTTGACCTTCTCAAGCGCGCCAGCTTCGTCGATCTCAACTTTGATTCGGTCACCCGCGTCGTACCAGGAACCGGTCTGACGCAGTTGAAAGAACTCTGGCTTCCCACCACTGTCAGGTCCGCGGATGTCGTGATCTCGATGCCGAAGATCAAGACTCACCATTGGGCAGGCGTCACGCTGAGCCTCAAAAATTCTTTCGGAATCTTGCCCGGTGGGGTCTATGGCTGGCCGAAGAACGTCTTACACTGGCAGAGCATCGACAACTCTATCGTCGAACTCGCGGTATCCGTGCCGATTCACTTCGTGATAGCGGATGGAATTGAGGCCATGGAAGGCAACGGGCCGCTGCATGGTCCGATGCGGCATCTTGGCTGTCTCGTCTTCGCCGATGATCCTGTGGCCGCGGACGCAACCTGCTGCCGACTGATGGGAATCGAGCCAAGGAGAGTACGTCATCTTCAAATGGCGTCACCGCTAGGCAATCTGGATGCAGACTATATCGAACAGCGCGGCGAGGCCATCGCGGGTGTCCTGCAAAGGTTCGAGTTGCTTCCACAGTTCACGCATCTCCGGGGTGACATCAATCGAGAATCCCCTTGACGCTGGGGCGTTTCACGGAGAGGGATGGATCCGAATACCCGTTCAGAACCAGCCATTCTTTTTGGTCTCGCCGCAGCTTCGAATACGGAATGGCCTCGGGATGCTCTCGCAGAAGGTCACTGAACGAGGTCTCTGCCACGCCCCCCTTGAACCGCCGGAGAGCACCGCGCTTCAGCAGACGATACACGGACGCTCGGGAAATACCGAGATCCCCGGCCACCTGGGTGACTGTAAGTGCAGTCCGGTCCGGTTCGTCATCCGAACCACTTGTAGCGGTACCGCAATTATGACGCTTTACATATTGCCTGATCGCCTCCGCGGACCGGGTCGCGGCCATTCCTACGCCGAGTTGAAGCGCGGCAATCTCCTCGGCACTCCATCGCGGCCTTTCTTCCCAAGGTCGTTGCCCTTCGGGGAGCACTCGCCTCAGGAATTCCTGCACTGCGCGCGTTGACCGGTTCAGCCGAGTTGCGATTTCGTCAATGTGTACTCTATCGTTGGCTGGTTCGCGCGCCCACTCAAGAACCAGTTTTGCTTCCTTGGTGGTCCAGCTTCTCATAGGGTAGAACTCCTTCTGGTCGGCCCCCTCAACTGAGCAAACTCGGTAGGCACGGGGGATGAGACGCTTTGCACTGTGGGGTTTGGCCGTTGACATACAACCTCCCTTGTGCAGCAAAACGCCTCCTATCTGGAAAACAATTGTGCGGACCAAAAGGTCTCAATGCTCGGGAAAGTTGACCGACCGATTCGCGGTGCAACCGTAGCCATTGAGATCAAGTGTTCACGACAACCAGACTGAAGGTCACGACTGCGGGCACGCCCGCCGAGGGAATGCCGTCCTCGCCGGCGGCAGCGCAACTCCCGCTCAATACAAGATCAACGCCCAGGGTGATAGTTCGATTCTTGCGGCGTCGTTCTGAACGGCGCTACGCGAACACCGGGCTGGCCACCCCTTCGGTCTATACTGCACCGCCAGCGAGGATCTGTCCCCTACGGGTTCCATCTCATCATCGGCGCGTCCGATTCGCTTTACCGGGGAAGGGCAAACTTCCTGTTTGTGCGTATTCCAGGAACAACCGGCCAATCAACTCGAGTACTTACGCGGGTCTTGACCGTAGGTACGCTCGCTGGCAATCTTGCCGTCTTCGTTGTGGATCTTCACCTGGGCGAGCCCGCCGCTGCCCCGCGCTAATTCGACGGCGCGGTCAATGGCGTCCCGCTTGGTCGACGCCGTCGCGCTCGCGCGGTCGGCCCCTTCTTTCTTGATGCTCCAGTTGTCACCCTTGGTGACGTGGTACACGATTCGTTTGCTCATATGTTTCTCCATCAGTTGGTAGTGTTCTTGGCTTCTAGCACCATGCTCAGATGCAGGCTTTGTCAAGGACAGGCCCGGCTCTAGGTGCTAGCACCGGACCTTGACGTACTTCCTTTCGGTTCTCGCAATGCAGACCCCATCTTTAATGACGAACGCTTGCACCCAGTGCGTGCCACCGAAGCCAGCCCTCTCCCACCGGTAGTGCTGGCCTTCGCTGTCGTAGAAGTCGCCCCGCAGCTGATTTGCCGCGCACGCCTCTTGCCCCGTGTTCACGACTTGCCATTTCACGGTGTACACGCCCTTCACGCTGGTGCTCACCTCGAAGCGGATGTTGGTGTTTTTCGCAATGGCGTAGTCGCCGAGCGCAGCGAGTTTTGTTTTCTTGTTCGCGGTGTACGTGCTCGCCTTGATCTTCGCGCTGTGCGTTAGGTCCTCCCGCCACGGGGGACGTTGGACGTGCGACTCGGACGCCAGAGGTGGAGCCTCCAGGGGCTTGAAAACAGGTGGGCGCGCGACGAGCGCGCCGCCCTCTACGCTCAGCCGTGCCACGGCACGCCCGACTTCTCCGCTTCCCAGCGCCTTGCCGAGCATCGTCGCCGTGTCGGCCAGAGTGTTCTGCTCGGCTGCGCGGCTAAAGTCTTGCCGCGCCTTTTCGAGCCACGCGAAGAACGCCTTGCGCCGATCAGGCTCTTCGTTCCATTTGTCGGCAAAGTTCTCATTGGTTTCGGCGGGGTTTCGGATCCACCAGCGGCCATTCTCGTAGCCGATGTATCCGTCCATGTTGCTCAGAATGGCGTGCAAGGCCTCCCGGATGTCGAGCTGGTTGCGGTAGGCGAGCGCTGACAGCGTGGTGATGATGATGGATACGGGGGCATTCGGGTCACCGACCTTGAAGCTCAGGTCGCGGTGGCGCTTCAGCACCTGCACGACCCGCTGCAGTGGTGTCTTAACCTGCCACTCGGGCACGTCCTCTACCGCCGCTTGCATTGACGCGGCAAGTTTCTGACGCTTCAGGTCGAAGGCAGTCTTCATCTGCCAGTGGAACCAGTTCGCGTAGTCAATTGGGTTGCTGCTCTGCCAGTGGTGGAGTTCGCGGTCGGTAAGAAATATCCCGTTCGGCTGGCGCTCGGGGTTCGGGAGGCACGGAAGCACATCCATGTGGAACCTAGGTTCGTAGTTGAGCCGCCAGCAACGGCGACATTCCTCAAGCCGCTTTTTGAGGTCATCGCGGTCCTTGAGGCGGTCCCCCACGAGGCGTTTCAGGTCCGCTTGAGTCGTCTGGTCCTTGGTTTTCGAAATGCGGCAAACGAGGTCGATGTCGAACTCGCCATTCTTGCGAATCGGTCGGACGACCGTGCCGAGCCGAAATGATCCTTGGGGATAGATTTCTGGGGTGAGCTTCTCCAGGGGCGAACCTGGCGCACCTAGCCAGTCGCCCACGTCGCTGTACTGAAGGACGGCCTCCTCGTGGAGTGCGGGGGGAATGTCGAGTTCCTCGGCAATGCTTTCGAGGAGGGTGGAGATGTTGGGGTTCACGAAGAGATTCATTGGTGGGGCTCCAAAGCTACGGCTGGGGTGAAGGGTTTGGCGAGGTGGGTTGCGAATCGCGTGGCGAACGTCGGCGCGAAGGTTCGGCTATGGTGGGCGGCCTTCGCAATCAGTTCCTCGGTTCGGTCGATCCCGTCGAGGCAGAACTCTGACGCGGGGACAACGGGGTCGAGCCGCCAGTAGTTGCCCTCGCCGACGAGGAACTTGGCTTGGTTGCGGGCCGCTATAGTCTGCCCGCGCATGACCACATCTATCGCTTCGCTCGCCCACCCGAGCTTGCCACGCCGGTCTAGCTTGCGGTGCCGGGAGGTGAGCGCATCGGTCGTCCCGATGCTTAGGATGTGTGTGTCCTCCAGTGCGACGCCGAGCGTGCCGAACGATTCAACGAGCGCGACCATGGTCGGATTGTTGGCCCAAACGCCGCCGTCGATGAGCCGTTGGCTATCGAGGCCCCTGAAGCTGGGAAAGTACGTCGGGGCGGCGGACGTGGCCCGAGCCACCTTCCACGCGGGCACCCTGAGGTCACGACGCAGACGTTCGTGGTGTGGCGTGCGGAAGATGTGCACGTCATCCTCGCCGAGGTTGTACGAGGGGATCACCAGCCGCTTCGTGCTCTCTCCGAACCGCCGCTCCTTGAAGCAGTCTTGCAAAGCAGCTTCGAGCGGGCTCGCATCGTACTTGCTTCGGAACCAGTGGAGCAGGCATCGACGCCAAGTACTCGATCCCGGAAATATGGCCGGTCCATGCTGCATGTAGAACTGGACGATCTCGCGCGGTGAAAGGCCAAGGCCGAGGGCCACCGCGATGATGCCCCCCGTTGACGTGCCGGCAATCAGGTCAAAGTGGTCGATGACCCGTGTTTTCAAATCAGCTTCCAATGCCGCGAGGAGAGCCGCCGAGAACAACCCCTTGATACCTCCGCCATCCAGGGAGAGAATCTGAAATCGTTTGTCGGGGTTACCGTTGGTTTCGTGATTAGTAGGCATGTTCGTTAATGTCTTCGTCAGCAGACAGAGCGTACATCATGGGCAAAAAAATTTTACAGCATCATCTGGCCAGAACGATCGATCTGGTAGAGGTTTTCAATGCGAATTCGGGCGACAACTGGATTCACATCGAATAGTTCGGCGAGTGCCCGCGCCGCGCAATCGAGGTCTTGCTCAGGGAGCACCATCGCCCCGAGTGTCCCCGCCGGTTTGAGGAATGGCTTTGCTGCTTTCGTCGCGAGGGGCGTTGGCATGAGCAGGTGCCCCATGGCCATATTCGCTTGGAACTCCCACCATTCGCCGTTGTACGAACGGTTGATTCCGGCGTCCGAGCCCAAGTCTCGGCACAGCACTTTCGGAGCGTTCGGATCGGTGCTGTCAGCAAAGAGCGGCTTCGTTCCGGCCAGGACGAAGAGGTGGGCGTGCAGCAGGCAGTGTCCAGCTTCGTGGGCAATCGTACTGCGAA
>CAYUZM010000009.1:0-21281 GCA_964449665.1 uncultured Solibacteraceae bacterium | reverse complement strand
GTTCCAAGACGCTGCGCATGACCAGCGACGTGCAGGATCGCGCCAGCATGCAGGCCCTGTGCGACGCCACCGTCGCCGCCTTCGGCAAGGTCGACGTTCTCGTCGTCACCTCGGGCGCCCTCTTCAAGACGCCTTCGGCCGAACTGACCGACGCCGATTTTGACCGCGTCGTCGACATCAACCTGAACGGCAGTTTCAAGGCGAACCAGATTTTCGGCCGCCAGATGCTGGCGCAGGGAGGAGGTTCGATCATCAATACGGCTTCCATGACTAGCTTTGTCACCTTCGGCGAAGTCACCTGCTACGCGGCCTCCAAGGGGGGCGTCGTCATGCTCACCAAGCAGCTTGCCGCCGAATGGGCGCCCAAGGGCGTGCGCGTGAACGCCATTGCCCCCGGCGTCTTCCGGACGCCGCTGAACTCGAAAGCGCTCGACACCCCGGGCCGCGCCGACTCGATTATCGCCAAAACCCCGATGGGCAAAATCGGAAACGTTGAGGATCTGCGCGGCGCCGCCATCTTCCTTGCCGCCGATGCGAGCAAGTTCGTTACCGGGCACATTCTGCCCGTCGATGGCGGTTTCCTGGTGAAGGGCATCTAGCGCCGCCGCGTAATCCGCACGAAACAGTTGATTTTCCTTGTAGATATGGGCCATCCGCAACGAGTTTCTTTCTGCTACCATAAGGAGACCACTTGCGGATGGTGCAATGGGTTACCTCCCTGCGTCGCCTCCGGTTGGAGTCCTCCCGATCCGGGGACGGTAGTCCAAAACATTTTTGGCGAATTTCGTGGTAGAACAGAATCTACCGATTCTGTTTCGGCCGGTTCGGTCTGCGCGAGCCGGGTTCTCACTCACTCTTAAGGTTTGCGGTTCAGTATACGAAGGAGTACCGATGGAAGTTTGGTTAATGCTGTTGATCAGTGTGGTCATCATGCAAATCTCGGTGTTTTGCACCACCATTTATCTGCATCGCGCCCTGACGCACAAGGGCCTGGAGGTCAGCTCCCCGCTGGCCACTTTGATGCATCTGCACATATCTCTCTTTACTACGATCGTTCCCCGCGAGTGGGTCGCCGTGCACCGCAAGCATCATCAGTTCTCCGACAAGGAAGGCGATCCGCACAGCCCCTATCTGGAAGGCCTCTACCACGTGCTCTTCGGCAACGTGTTCTACTATCGCCGCGCGGCCAACGACCTCGTCAACCTTCGCAAGTACACGCCCGACTACAAGGGCACCATCATCGACAAGATCCCCGGCCAGGCGCGCGTCGGCCTGCTGCTCGGCATGGGCATCTTCGTGCTGATGTTCGGCTGGGCCTGGGGCATCGGCCTCTACATCGCCCAGGGCATCACCTATATCTTCCTGAACGCCTCGATCAATAGCATTTGCCACATGGTCGGCTACCGCAACTTTGAGAACAAGGCGACCAACATGCAATCCATCGCGCTCATCACGGGCGGCGAAGGACTGCACAACAATCACCACGAATATCCGACTTCGGCGCACTTCGCCATGAAGGGCAAGGAATTCGATCCGGCCTGGCCCATCATCCGGTTGTTTGAAGGGCTGGGACAGATTCGCGTGAAACGCCTGCCGGTCGCCAAAGCGGCCTAGAGTCTCCACGGCAGCCGCCGGCTGCCACAACAACAACGGCCACCGGGAATTCCCCTCCGGTGGCCGTTTTGATTTTGAATGGGCGCGCTGGGCGCGCAATAGCCCGATGCCGCGATGCCCTGCAGGTATTAGATAACCCCGCCCAGCGCACAACAATAAGGCCCGCCCGCCAGGCAACTAATCCCCCGGCCCCGCAGGCGCCAAAATCCCGGCCCGCAACCAACAAAAAACCCGGCCCTGGTGGGGGCCGGGAAAATTAGCCAATGACTACTGAAAATCGTTGAGAGAAGCTTAGGCGGACTTCTTGACCTTGCCGTTGCGGATGCACGACGTGCATACCTTCATCCGTTTGGTGGCGCCGCCGACGAGCGCGCGTACGCTCTGCAGGTTCACGTTCCAGCGGCGGTTGGTCAGGTTATGCGCGTGGCTCACGCGGTGTCCGAACGTCGGGCCTTTGCCACACACTTCACAAACTCGGGACATAACAGGATTCTCCACGGGCGGCTGCCCGAAATTTAAGGATACCAAGGGCAGCCGCCTGGCGCAAGTCTTCGCCCCGGTTCCAGCGAAGTTCTCCCGCGTTTTCAACCAGACCCGCAGCCTGCCGCCTAGCCCGCCACCGGCGCAAAGCCGCCGCTCGCGCCCGCTACAGGCGCTCCGGCTCGGCCACGGTCAACGCTCCCCCCGCCGTGCCCGTGTTCAGCGTCCCCACGGGTTCAAAGAGCAGCACCGAAACCTCTTCCGGCGCCACGGGGCGGTGTTCCACGCCGCGCGGGACAATCAGAAACTCGCCCGCTTCCAGCCAAACCTCGCCGTCGCGGAAGTCCATCCGGAAACGCCCCTCCACAACCAGGAACATCTCATCCTCATCGTCGTGGTGGTGCCAGACAAACTCGCCCTGAAATTTCACCAGCTTCACATGCTGGCCGTTCAGCTCGCCCACGATCTTCGGCGACCATCGGTCGTGGAATTGCGCCAGCTTGTGGCGCAAGTTCACCGGTTGGGGCGTCACAGTGTTTACTTCGATCCCTTGGGGAGAACCAGGAACCGAACGCAGACCGGCATCGGCGCATCCAGCTTTTGTCCGGTCGGGCGCAGAACACCGGTTGCCTCGTCGATTTTGAATACGACCAGCGAGTCCGAATTCTGGTTGGCCGCGATCAGCCACTTGCCGTCGGGCGACAGACCGAAGTTGCGAGGCGTCTTGCCTTGCGTCGGCTGGTTCTCCGTGCGCGCCAGGCGTCCGCGGCTGTCCACGTTGAACACGGCAATCGTGTCGTGGCCGCGATTGGAACCGTACACAAACTTGCCAGACGGATGCGCCAGCACCTCGGCCGTCGATTGTCCCTGCTGCACCTCGCCGGGAATGGTCGGCATGGTCTCCACCTCGACGAGCTTGCCCGCCGTGCCGTCCCAGAACATCGATGTCAGCGTCATGTGCATTTCGTTAATCGCGAAGGCGTACTTACCCGACGGATGAAAGCTGAAGTGACGCGGACCCGCGCCGGGCTTCATCTGAAATTCGCCGTGTTCGGCTAGCTTCCCGGTCTTCTGGTCGAATTTGTAGATGTAGAGGCGGTCGGTGCCGAGGTCGGCCGCGATCGCGAACCGGTTCTTGGGGTCCAGGTTGATGGAGTGCGCGTGCGGTCCCTTTTGACGCTGCGCGTTCGCGCTCGATCCCTTATGCTGAATCACGCTCGCGGCCGCGCCCAGCTTGCCGTCGGCGCCCAGCGCGAAGCTGGCGACCGAGCCCGTTCCATAGTTAGCTACCAGCAGCCAGCGGCCGGTCTTGTCGATGGTGGCAAAGCACGGTCCGCCGCCTTCGGAGCCCACGTCGTTCAGCTTGGTCAGCTTACCCGTCGAGGAATCGATGCTGAATGCCGTCACCGTGCCGCCCGGCTTGCCGGCCGAGCCATACGTCTCCCCCACGGCGTAGAGGAACTTCCCGTTGGGATGGATGGCAAAGAAGCTGGGGTTGGTGACTTCGGCGGCCAGTTCCAGCGGCGCCATCTGGCCGCTGCCAAGGTCGAACTTGGAAACGTAGATGCCTTTGCTTGTCGGGTCCTTGGTCGCGCCTCCGGCGCGTACCGTGTAGGTGCCGATGTAGACCAGCGATTGTTGCGCCGCCATGGGCAGCGCGCAGGAAAGAAGAAATGTCAGCGAGAGGAGTGAGCGGCGGAGGAGCATAGCGAGTGCAGTATATCAGGGCAGCAGATCGGGTCTCATGCGCCTTGTCTTTTCAAGCGCGGCCTCGCGGCGCCAGCGCACGATCCCGGCATGGTTCCCGCTCAGCAAAATATCGGGAACCGGATGCCCGCGAAACACCGCCGGCCGCGTATACTGCGGGCAATCGAGCAGCACGGTGCCATCCGGCAGCACGCGATTGAAGCTCTCGTTTTCCGTGGAGGCCTCGTTGCCCAGCACGCCCGGCACCAGGCGCGCGACACAATCGAGAATGAGCGCCGCGCCCAGTTCGCCGCCGCTGAGCACGAAGTCGCCGATCGAGATCTCCTCGTCGGCCAGGTGTTCGGCGACACGCTCGTCCACGCCTTCGTAACGGCCGCAGAGAAAGACGATCTCCTCATACCCTGCCAGACGCCGCGCCGCTTCCTGGTCGAACTTGCGGCCTTGCGCGCTCAGCAAGACCACCCGCTGCTTCTCGCTTCGTTCCGGAAGGATCGCCTCCACGGCATCGAACAGCGGCTCGCACTTCATCAACATTCCCTCGCCCCCACCAAACGGGCGGTCGTCAACCGTCTTGTGGCGGTCGTGCGTCCAGTCGCGAAGGTTGTGCGTACGCACCGTGACCAACCCGGCTTCGATTGCCTTACTGACCACGCCGTTCGAGAGAATGCCGGTGAAGAAGTCCGGAAAGATGGTGACCAGATGAAACGTCATGCGGGTGCGCGGGAGCTCAGCTTTGCGAATTCAACGTCGCCAGCCCCTCCGGCAGTGTGACACGGATCAAACGCTCGTGGGGAAGCACCGCAACGCAAATAGCCGGGACAAGGGGAACCAGAATCGGTTCTTCCGTGCCGCCGTCCACTTCGAGCAACGTCTGGGGGCCATTCGTCTGCCAGCCGTCGACGATTCCATACGCCTGGCCCGTCACGTGGTCTACCATGTCGCAGCCAATGAGATCCTGCAGCAAATACTCTCCGGGCGCCGCTTTTACATCCGAGCGCGCCACGGTCACTTCCAAACCGCGTTGCGCTTCGGCCTGCTCAATGGTGTCGATGCCCGCCACTTTGAGCAAAGCGCGGCCCTGGTGGGGTTTCAGCGTTTCGAGCGAATACGGCGTGGAACCGACATGGACACCAGTGCCCTTGACGTAAGTGCGTTCCACGGCCCGGTCGAGCATCATCTCGCCCCGCAGGCCGCGCCCACGCGCCACCACTCCCAGCAGAACACGTTGGAGCGCGGGTTTACTCAAGGATCTCGAGGGTAAACCGGCGGTTCAATTTCATGCCCGCCGCGCCCAACAGCGTACGGACGCTGCGCGCCGTACGGCCCTGTTTGCCGATTACTTTCCCGAGGTCGCTGGGGTCCACGCGAAGTTCCAGAACAGTCACCTGTTCGCCTTCCACTTCGCGCACACTGACGTTCTCGGGGATGTCAACCAGAGCTTTCGCAATTTCTTCAACTAGAGTTCGAACAGACATCCCGTCCATTACCGCCTCACCTCACCACGAAGGATAGCACTGCTCCTCATGCGATGCCCGCGATCGGGACTAGGGCACACGAGTTTACAAGTGTTACTGTGAATTTTCCGCCCGCGGAACTAAACCGTGGCCGGAACGGCGGGGTTGGTCTTGATCAGGCGCTTCACGACGTCGGTCGGCTGCGCACCTTTGGAGATCCAATGCTCGATGCGGTCGTGCTTCAGCTTCACTTCCGCGGGGTTAACAACGGGGTTGTACTGGCCAACAATCTCCACGCACCGGCTGTCGCGAGCGCGCCAATCCTCCATGACAACAACACGGTAGGACGGCTTCTTCTTCGCGCCGACGCGGGCCAGACGAATCTTCAACATTACAGTCGCAAATCTCCTTAGATAATACTATAGCGAACGGCGCGCGAATACGCACGCCAACGCGCTTGGACGACGCGGGAAACCCTAGAATCCGCCCTTGAGGAAGCTCTCCAGATCGGGCATCTTCATCTTGCCCAGACGTTTACCCAGCATCCCTTTGCCCAAGCCGCCGGTGAAGCTCTTCATCATCTTGCGGGCCTGGGCGTACTGCTTCAGAAGGTTGTTCACCTCCTGCACCGTCGTGCCCGACCCCTTGGCGATCCGCCGCCGCCGCGGCCCGTTAATCGTCATATGATTCGAGCGCTCGTGCGGCGTCATCGAATCGATGATGGCGATGACGCGTGTCATCTCCTTGGGGTCGACCTTCACGTCTTTCAACTGCTTCATCGGCCCGATATTGGGCATCATGCCCAACAGCGATTCGAGCGGCCCCAGCTTGGAGAGCTGTTTCATCTGGTCGCGGAAATCGGCCAGCGTGAACTCGTCTTCCAGCAGCTTGCGCTGCATCTCCTCGGCGTTCTTGGTATCGACCTGCTCCTGCACCTTCTCAATAAGCGAAAGCACGTCGCCCATGCCCAGAATGCGCGAGGCTACGCGTTCAGGATGGAAAGGCTCCAGCGCGTCCGTCTTTTCGCCAACACCGACAAACTTGAGCGGCTGTCCCGTCACCTGCCGGATCGACAGCGCCGCGCCGCCGCGGGCATCGCCGTCCATCTTGGTCAGCACCACGCCGGTGATGTCCAGGCGCTTGTGGAACTCCTCGGCCGATTTGACGGCGTCCTGGCCCGTCATCGCATCGGCCACGAATAAGATCTCGGTAGGATTCAGCGCCTCTTTCAGGCCTTGCAACTCCACCATCAAATCCTCGTCGATGTGCAGCCGCCCGGCCGTGTCCACCAGCACGAAGTCCTTGCCGGTTTGCACGGCTTCGCGCCGCGCGCCCTTTGCCAGGTCGAGAGGCACGTTGTTGCCGGCCTCGCCTTCGTAAATCGGAATCTTCAGGTCGCGAGCGAGGATTTTCAACTGGTCGCGTGCGGCCGGACGGTAGACGTCCACCGAGACCAATAGCGGGTTGTGGCTGCTTTTGAAGAGATACCGCGCCAGCTTCGCCGTCGAGGTTGTCTTGCCCGAACCCTGCAATCCGACGATCATGACCACGGTGGGCGGCTCGTTGGCCGTGCGCAGGCGCGACTGGTGCTTGCCGAGTATCTCCACCAGTTCGTCGCGAACGATTTTGATCACCTGCTGGCCCGGCGTGAGCGAAGAGAGAACCTCCTGCCCCATCGCCTTCTGCTTGATGTTTTCGATCAGTTGCTTGACGACCTTGAAATGGACGTCGGCTTCGAGCAGCGCGACGCGAATTTCGCGCAGCGCGGCTTCCATATTCTCCGGCGTGAGTTTGCCTTCGCCACGAAGGTTCTTGAAAACTCGCTGGAGTTTTTCCGAGAGGGTATCGAACATCTATTGAAGATTGTACGAGAGCCGGGCCAGCGCCCGCGCGCGCCGTACGTCTTCGAGGACGCGATGGAGGTGCTCGCGTTCGATCGGTTTGGCCAAAATGTCGTCCATGCCCGATTCCAGGCACAGCCTGCGGTCGGACTCCATCACGCTGGCCGTCAGCGCCATCACCGTAAGGCGGTTGCCGCTTCCTTCCTCGCGCTGGCGAATGGCGCGCGTGGCGTCCCACCCATTCATCACCGGCATCAGGCAGTCCATCAACACCAGGTCGAACCGCGTGTGCAGGCCCTCGCGGTCCAGCACCTCCAACGCCTCCCAACCGTCATTGGCCATCGTGACCACGGCTCCTTCCCGTTCGAGCAGCCGTTGCGCGATGCGCCGGTTCACCGGGTTGTCCTCCACCAGCAAGATCTCGATCGGCTCGCCCGCATGCGCTTTCGGAGCGTCGCCGCCGGTCCGGGTCTCCGGCGTGGCCGGACGGAACTCCTCCTCGCTCAAAACCTCCAGCCGGCATGTGCACGTAAAGGTGCTCCCCTTGCCCAGATCGCTTACCACCGAGATGCGCCCGCCCATTAGTTCCGCCAACTGCCTCGTGATGGTCAGCCCCAATCCCGTTCCGCCGAATTGCTTGGTGGTGGCGCCGTCGGCCTGGATGAAGGCGTCGAAGATCGATTGCTGCTTTGATTTCGAGATGCCGATCCCGGTGTCGGTTACATCCAGAACCAGCATCCTCCGCCGGTTGCCCTCGCCGCGAACGCTGGCCCGAATCGTCACGCTGCCTTCTTCGGGAGTGAACTTCACCGCGTTGCCCACAAGATTGGTGAGAATTTGCGCCAGCCGCACCTGGTCGCCTCGCCAGAAATCCGGCGTTCCGTCTTCCACCTGCAAGGCGAACGATTGCCCCTTGGCCTTCGCCGAAGTCTCCAGCAGGCGCAGGCTGGTCTTCACAAACGTGCGCAATTGAAACGGCTCCGGCGCCAACTGCAGCTTGCCCGCTTCGATCTTTGACAAGTCGAGGATGTCGTTGATGATGTGCAGCAGCACCTTTGCCGAGGCTTGCACGGCGTCCAGGCACTCCTTCTGTTCCTGGCCGAGAGGCGACTCCAGCACAAGATCCACCATGCCGAGAATGCCGTGCATCGGCGTGCGCAGCTCATGGCTCATGTTGGCGAGGAATTCGCTCTTAATGCGGCTGGCCTTTTCGGCCGCGTCGCGCGCATTGCGCAACTCCTCCCGCCGCTCGCGCTCTTCGGTGAAATCCTGGTAGATGCCGAGGCAGCCGAACACTTTGCCCGCCGCGTCGCGCAGCGCAATCTTGGATGTCCGCACCCAGCGATCGCCCTCCGTCGTCTTGTGCGCTTCTTCAAAGTTCAATCGCGGCGCACCACCCTGCCGTACTAATTCATCGTCGTCGCGGAACCGTTGCGCATGCTCGTGCCAAGGCAGGTCGAAGTCGGTGAGTCCGATCATCTCGGCCGGGCCCGCCTTCCCGGCATCTTCCGCAAACCCCTGGTTGCAGCCCAAAGAGCGTCCCTCATGGTCCTTCCAGAAGACGCGCTGCGGCATCGTGTCGATGGCGATCTGAAGCGTGCTCTGCAGCCGCGCAAATTCGCGTTCGGCCATCTTCCGCGCGGTGATATTTTCCGTCATCATCACCAGGCCGCCGACGGTCCCGTCGTCCAGCCACCAGGGGCGCACCTCCCACCGGATCCAAATGCGCGAGCCGTCGGCGCGGTCGAAAGGGTCTTCGTCGCACCGCTCGGCGATCCCTTGCAAACAACGCAAGTGAATCTCCTTCCAGCGGTCGGGAATTTCCGGGAAAACCTCGTAATGGGAGCGCCCGAGAATCTCCTGCCCTTCCAACTCGTAGTCGCTCAACCAGCGATTGCTGGCCCGCAGGTACCGCATTTCGCGGTCAAACATGGCCACGGCCGCGGGCGCGCCCGCCAGCAGGGCGTCCAGCTCTTCCTCCACAATCCTGGCGCGGTGGGCGGCTTCCCGCTCCTGTGTTGCGTCCACGAGTGCGCCGCCCCAGGTGCCGCCACAGGGCGCAATCGAAACACGGGCGTGACGCCAACCCCAACGCTGGCTACGGAAGCGAACCACAAGCGTTTCGGCGGTGCCCGAAGCCATCTCTCGCGCCACCTGCTGGGCGTCTTCGGGAACTATCAGATCCGCCCACAACACGCGCAGCCAGGACTCCCCCTCCCATACCAGCAGCTCGCCACTGGAATCGCCCGCCCTCCAAAGACGAACGCCCGGCAGCCCGCCGGCGGCGGCAAATACCTCCGCTGCCGCGGACTCACTTACCATTGCTGTTTCCCGAACTCCCACGCGTTTCCTCGACACCAACCCGGTCGAGCGGCTCCTCTTTCGCCATATCGGGCCCGCCGTTGGATCTATGAGCCAATTCCCGTGCCCGCTTCTCGAATTGCCGGGCAAGAATCGGATAGATCCGGTGGCGGCGTTATGATTCCATCAGGGTGTGACCCAATACCAAATGCTCCTTGACGCCGAGCTCTGCTGGACCGCCGTATCACAGCGCAACCGCGCCCAGGACGGCCAGTTTTACTACGGCGTACTCACCACCGGCGTCTATTGCCGCCCCTCCTGCCCCTCCCGCATGCCCAAACGCGCCAACGTGCGCTTCTATGACTCCCCGCGCGCGGCTGAAGCCGACGGCCTACGCGCCTGCCTCCGTTGCAAGCCCCTGGAAGCGGCGAACGCGCAGCCGGAATGGATTTCCCGCCTGTGCCGCCACATCGAGGCCCATTGCACCGAACCGCTTCCCCTCCATGAGTTGAACCGCATCTCCGGACTCAGCGCCTTCCACATGCAGCGCAGCTTCAAGGCCGCCACCGGCCTCACCCCGCGGCAATACCAACAGGCGTGCCGCATGCGCTTGCTGCGGGGGCAGTTGCGGCGGGATCAGTCGGTCACGTCCGCGATCTTCGAGGCAGGTTTCGGTTCGCTCAGCCGCGTCTACGAACGTAGCGACGCCGAACTCGGCATGACACCCACGCAATACCGCGACGGCGGCCTCGGCCTCTCCATCACCTGGGCCACCATGAGAACCCCGCTCGGGCTTCTCCTGTTGGCCGCCACCGACCGCGGCCTCTGCTTCGTCCAGTTCGGCGACTCCGAACGCGCCCTCACCGCCGCCTTGCGCGCCGATTTCCCCAACGCCACTCTCACTCCGCTTGCCCAACCCTATCCGCAGACCTTCCATGACTGGATCGCTGCCGTCGAGGAGCATCTCGCTGGCGCTCAACCTGCGCTGGCGCTGCCGCTCGACATCCAGGCCACCGCGTTCCAATGCCTGGTCTGGAACTACCTGCGCACCATCCCCTACGGCGCCACCCAAAGCTACCAGGAGGTCGCCCGCGCGATTCATCGGCCCACCGCCGCTCGCGCCGTCGCCCGAGCCTGTGCCTCCAACCGCGTGGCCCTGCTCATTCCCTGCCACCGCGTGCTGCGCGGCGACGGCGAACTGGGCGGCTACCGCTGGGGAATCGAGCGCAAACAGGCGCTGCTCAACCGCGAACGCCAAGCCGCCCCGCAACCGTTACACTGATTGCATGCTCCGCCGCGCACTTCTGCTTGCCGCCGTGCCGCTTCTGGCCTTTGCACAATCGAAGCCCGTCATCATTTTGCTGGGCCCTCCCGGTGCGGGCAAGACCACGCAGGCCCAGGCGCTCAAAGCCCGCCTTCGCGTGCCGGTCATCGGCGTCGCCGACGTGCTGAGGAAGGAGATCGGCGCCAAGACCACGGAAGGCAAGTCGCTGCGCGCCGCCATCGAGTCCGGCCAGCTCATGCGCGCCGACGTGATGAACGACATGATGGAACGCCGCCTCTATGAGTCCGACACCAACGGTGGGTTCATTCTGGACGGCTATCCGCGCACGCAATCGCAGGCCGGCTTCCTCGATCGCACCCTTCTGGCCCGCGGTTTTCCCGCTCCACGCGTAATCGTTCTCGAGATCGCCGACGACGATGCCATGAAGCGCGCGCAATCCCGAAACCGCGCCGACGACCGTGCCGGTCTCACCTCCGGACGTCTCGCCGAATACCGCAAAGAAGAAACGTTCCTCAAGGAACACTACAAGGCGCAGTCGATTCTGATCGATGCTTCGGCCGATGCAAAAACAGTCGAGGCCGCCATTCAGAAGGCGCTCGGCTACTGAGGTTTCGCCTCGCCCGGCCGCCGCAGTGACGGGACTTTCGGCGCTGGCTTCAGTGCCCGCATCTCGGCTTGAACCCGCGCGAACCTCGCGTCCGGTGAGAAGCGCTCCATGATCCGGCCGCCAGTGTCTTCTGACTCGTGTTCCCATTGTTCGTGCATCTCGCGCATGGCGGCCGGAATGAGCACCTTTAACCGCGGCGGTCCGTCCATTCCGCTGATAAAGAGAAGGGGAATCGGCGTGCCGTCCGCAATCGTCCCGCGCCTGAACGTGCGCAATCCGTGACGTTGGGCAATGTGTGCGGCTGCGTGCGCCAACTTGCGGGCAAACGAGGCTTCGTCTGGGGCGTCCACGAGCATTCGCGCCGGAACGATCAAATAGCCGCCGGGAAACGCGGCCGGATACGGCAGGGGACCATCCGGCTCGTTGGCAACCACGGTGATCTGAAGTGCAGGGGTGTCCGCGGGCAATGCGGTGCGAAACCGGTTCGTGATTGCGGCGAGGTATTCGCGTGCCGAATCGCTCTCCACGGCAATCATGCGGTTTTGCTGCCCGGCCGCCATCGATGCGCCCACGAGGGCTTCTTTCTCAGGCGTCCAACCCTGCGCGGCCAACAGCATCGGAACGGCAAGGTTGACGGCGGCGCGCATGGTTCTCAGTGCGTTCAACGTTTCGTGTCAAAGAATGGTTTCAATCGTTCCGGAGCCGTTTGCCGCTTCCACGCCGCCAGCATCGAACGCATCCGGGTAAAGGTCTCGCGCTCGGCTTCCTTCAGGTCGATCTTTTCGGCCTCATCCAAGGCCAGATTGTAGAGATAGTCGTTGCCGTTGTCGTTGATGTACTTCCACTGTCCGTCTCGCACGGCCCAACGGCGTTGCGCGGCGCGCTTGTAGCTCCAGTACAGCGTGCGCGGCACCGCGTTCTGCTGGCGGCGCAGCACCGGCGTCAAGTCGAGGCCATCCAACGGAAGCCTCGGCTCAACTCCTGCGGCGGCCAGAATCGTCGCCGTCACATCCATCGAAATCGCCACCTGATCGGTCGCCGTCGCGCGCGGAATCACGCCCGGCCAGCGCATCAGCATTGGAATGCGCAACCCGCCCTCGAACACTGAACTCTTGAAACCGCGATAGGGATAGTTGTTCGACTTCGCATACCCGCCGTTGTCGCTTTTGAAGATCACCAGCGTGTTGCCCGCCGCGCCCGCCCGCCGCAGCGCCGTGAGCAGATCGCCGATCCGCCGGTCCATGTGCTCCACCATCTTCACGTAGGTTTCGCGCGTTCCCTGGTTCCACTTCGATTTGTCCGCAATCGGACCGTCTTCGGGCCCTTGTAACGGCAGGTGCGGCGCCGTATAGGGCACGTACAGAAACCACGGCTTCGTCCCTCGCGAGGCCTGTTCCATCCAGCGCAACGAGTGATCCGTGATGAGGTCGGTCACATGGCCGCTCTCCTCGACCGGCTTCCCGTTGTGGTTCAGAACATTGGTCCCGTCTTCTTCGCGATGCGTGAAGTAGTCGGCGTTGCCGCCCAGAATGCCGTAGTACTCCTCGAACCCATGCCGGTTGGCGGAAAACTTCTCGCCATAACCCAGGTGCCATTTGCCAATGCAGGCCGTCGCATAGCCCGCGTCCTTCAGCATGCGGGCGACGGTCGTCTCCGATTCCGGCAGCCCCAACTCGCCGCGTTGGGCCAGCCACTCCGCTTCGTCGTATCGCCCCACGTTGCCCACGCCAATCGCGCACTCAAGCCCTCCCACGCGCTGCTGATAACGGCCCGTAAGCAGGCCCGTGCGCGT
This sequence comes from uncultured Solibacteraceae bacterium, assembly GCA_964449665.1. Lineage (GTDB taxonomy): Bacteria > Acidobacteriota > Terriglobia > Bryobacterales > Bryobacteraceae > JAFLBB01. The sequence continues at coordinate 8,200 of CAYUZM010000009.1, read as the reverse complement.
CGGCGTGCACTCCGGCGCATTGGCGTAGGCGCAGTTGAACTTCACGCCCTCCTGCGCGAGTGAATCGATGTGCGGCGTCTTCGTGTCCGGGCACTGGTAGCACGATAGGTCGGTCGCGCCCATGTCGTCGGCCATGATCAACACGATGTTGGGCCGCTTCGCCTGCGCTTGCACGGCGCCCGCTGCCGCGGCGCCGAGGAATGCACGCCGCGTGGCCAGCCAGGGCCGATGACCGCCGCGCGCCGCCTCCCCACGCCCGTCCGCTCTCCTGTCCCGGGTCACCGCCGGTTGGCCTCCTGGTCTTTGTATTGAAGTTGATACAGCCGCCAGTATAGTCCCCGCTGCGCAAGGAGTTGCTGGTGCGAACCGCTCTCGCGAAGTTGGCCTTTGTGCATGACAAAAATACGGTCGGCGCGCTGCACCGTGGACAGGCGATGGGCGATCACAATCGATGTCCGGCCTTCGATCAGGTTGCCCAGTGCGTCGCGAATTTTTTGCTCGGTTTCGGTGTCCACGCTCGACGTGGCCTCGTCCAGAATCAGGAACCGCGGATCGTGCGCCAGTGCCCGCGCGAAGCTGATCAACTGCTTCTGGCCCGTCGATAACCCCGATCCCCGCTCCCGCACCTCGTGCTCGAACTTCGCATCGAGCGTCTCCACGAAATCGAGTAGGTTCACCCGCTCGGCCGCCTCGCGCAGTTGTTCGTCCGTAATTGTCTGCGTCCCCAGGCGAATATTGGAGCCGAGCGTCCCGGTGAAGAGAAACGGATCCTGCAGCACAATCCCAAAGTGCCGCCGCAGTTCGTGCGGATCAAGGTCGCGCACATCCACCCCGCCCAGCTTGATCGAGCCCTTCTGGATGTCATAGAAACGCAGCAACAAGTTGGTCAGCGTCGTTTTGCCCGCTCCCGTATGGCCCACCACCGCCACCGTCTCGCCCGGTTCAATGCGAAAGCTCAAGTCGCGCAGCACCCAATCTTCGTCTTTATACGCGAACCAGACGTGATCGAACTCCACCGCCAGCGCGCCCTCGGGCAGGGAAGCCGCCTTGGCCGGCGCGACCACCGACGGGGCCGTACCGAGCAGTTGAAAGGTGCGCTCGGCGGCCGCCATCGCCGTCTGCATGATGTTGTACTTCTCGCTCAAGTCCTGAATGGGCCGGAAGAACCGCATTGCGTATTGGAAGAACGCGATCAGCGCGCCCAGCGTCAACGCGTCCTCGCGAATCCGGTATCCGCCATAGGAAAGCAGCGCCGCCAGCGCCAGCATGCCGAGAAACTCCACCGCCGGATAGAACCACCCATAAGCCGTGATCGCTTCCTTGAACGCATCCATGTGTTCGCGATTGCGCTCGTCAAATTCCTTCCCGGCGCGTTGCTCCCGGTTCATCAACTGCACCACGCTCACACCGGTCACGTGTTCCTGCAGAAACGCGTTGATGCGCGCAATCGCCGTCCGGATGCGCCGGTTCGAATCCCGCACCGCCCGCCGGAACTTCATCGTCACCAACAAAATCAGCGGCGTCACCGCAAGCAGCAGCAGCGTCAACCCCACGTCCATCTTCACCATCGCCGCGAGCAGAAAGGCGATCACGCACACGTCACCCAGAATCGCCACTACACCCGACGCGAACAATTCATTGAGCGCATCGACGTCGCTGGTGACCCGCGTCAGCAGCCGCCCCACCGGAGTCCGGTCATAGTAGGCGACATCGACGCGCTGCAAGTGCTCTACCAGCGCCCGCCGCAGATCGAACATCGCACGCTGCCCGGTCCACTGCATCAGGTAGCCCTGCACGAAACTGAGTACGAGCCCGAGCAGCATCACCGTCAGGTACAAAATCGAAATCTGCGTCAGCCCGGCATAGGGCTCTTTCGAAAGCCACGCCGCCAGCCAATCGGGAACTGAGTGCGGCGCGGGGGCGAGATAGCGGTCCACCGCCAGCTTCGTCAGCCACGGCCCGGCAATCTGCAGCAGCGAGTTGGCGATCAGAAAAACCACCGCCGCCGCCACGGCAAACTTGTATGGCAACAGATACACCGCCAGCCGCCGCATCAGTTGGCCGTCGTAGACCTTGCCTAGTTTCTGTTCTTCCTGGTGATCGGACATGCGTGGAGAGACTCGCCTACCAGTGTAAAGGTAGCGATTCTCCCGTCCGATTCCGGACACTCCCATCCATAACCGGACACCCTTTACGTCCCCAACCTCCACATTTCACGCCTCCCCGCGCCTGGCATGCGAATTGCTACCCTGACTCACTTGAGAACCACCATGCGCACCATCCTCCAGGATCTCCACTTCGGCGCCCGGCTTCTCTTCAAGAGCCCCGCCTTCACCCTCCTCGCCGTCTTCACGCTCGCCATCGGGATCGCCGCCAACTCCACCGTCTTCAGTTGGGTCGACGGCCTCCTGCTCCGCCCCTTTCCCGGCGCCAACGACGGCGGCCGCCTCGCCGTCCTCGAACAAACCACCAAAGACGCCCCCAATGGCGGCAACCAGGTCTCCTACCTCGACTACCTCGACTACCGCGCCAACCTCAAATCCCTTGCCGGACTCGCCGCCCATCGCGAAGAGGTCTTCACCCTCGGCGACACCGGCCGCGCTTCCCATGTTTGGGGCCAACTGGTCTCGGGCGACTTCTTCTCCGTTCTCGGCGTCACCCCTAGCCTCGGCCGTACCTTCCTCGCCGCCGAAAACGGCAACCAGCCCGGCGCCTATCCCGTTGCCGTCATCAGCCACCGCCTCTGGAAGAACCGCTTTCAGTCCGATCCCAACGTCGCCGGCCGCACCATTCGCGTGAACCGTAACGAACTCACCATCGTCGGCGTCGCCCCGCCCGAGTTCCGCGGCACCATGCCCGGCCTCGCCTTCGATATCTGGGTTCCTCTCACCATGGGCCCGCAACTGGGAATGTTTCCCCTCACTGCGTTCTCCGGCCGTGGCGCCAGCAGCTCGGGCTACTACGTCCTGGCCCGCCTTGCGCCCGGCATCTCTCTTGAACAGGCCCGCGCCGAAGCCGCTCTCTACGCGCGCCACCTCGAACAGGCCTACCCCGAGACGCGCCGCGGCATCTCCGCCGCCGTCCTCCCGCCTTGGGAATTTCAAAGCGCCGCCCCGGGCCTGCTGCTGCGCCCCCTCATCATCCTGATGGTCATCGCGCTTCTCTTCCTGCTCATCGTGTGCGCCAACGTCGCCAATCTTTTGCTGGCGCGCGCCGTGAGCCGCCGCAAGGAACTCACCATCCGCATGGCCCTTGGCGCGGGGCAGGGAAGAATCGCCCGCCAACTGCTTACCGAAGCGTTCCTGCTCGCCGCCGCCGGCGCGGGTCTCGGACTCGTGCTGAGCTACTGGTCCAGCGACCTTCTCGCTGCCATGGTGCCCAACGTTGGGGTCTCCGTGGTCACCGGCTTTGCCTTGAACGAGCGCATGGTCGCCTTTCTCATGATCATCTGCGCCGCCTCGGCGCTGGTCTCCGGCGTCGTGCCCGCCGCTATGCTCACCCGCACCCGCATCGGCGAAGTGCTCAAAGATGCCGGCCGCGGCGGAACCCAGGGCGCCAGTTCCCATCGCACACGCGCCATCCTCGTTTTCTCCGAAGTCACCCTCGCCACGCTCGCTTTGATCGGCGCCGGACTCTTCGCCCGCAGCTTCGCCAACGCCAAGAGCCTCGTTCCCGGCTTCGATCGCTCCAACGTCTTGCTCGCCCGCTTCTATCTCTCAGGCACCGGCTTCACCAACGAGCAGATGTATCGTTTCTGCGCCCAGCTTCGCGAGCGCGTATCGGTTTCGCCCGGCGTGGTCAGCGTCACCTATGCCGACAATGCGCCGCTGGGCTCGAGCGCCGGCCCGTACATGGCCGTCGGTGTCGACGGCTACCAGCCCGCGCCCGATGAGTCGATGAACGTGAACCGCTACCTCGTGGGTCCCGGTTACTTCGATGTCCTCCGCGTCCCCTTGCTCGAAGGCCGTGACTTCACCTCCGCCGATGACCGTTCCGCACCTCCGGTGGTTATCGTCAACCAGGCCTTCGCCCGCCGCTTCTTCGGCGGCGCAAGCCCCGTCGGCCGCCACATCCGCATCAGTCCCACCCGCCAGGCCGCCATCATTGGCATGGCCCGCGACAGCCGCTATTTCGACATCTCGGAATCCCCTCGTCCCCACATGTTCTTCGCCTATCACCAGCGCGCCGGAGCCAACGGGCAACTCTACTTTTTCACCCGCACCCACGGCGATCCCCTCGCCTTTGCCGCCGCCTTCCAACGCGAAGTCACCTCCGCCGACGCCGCCGCCGGAGCGGTCGACCTCATGCCGCTCACCGCCTGGACCGAGGTCACCATGCTGCCGCGCAAAGTCACCGCCGCCCTTGCCGCCGTGCTTGCCGCGCTCGCCATGATGGTGGCCGCCGTCGGGCTCTATAGCGTTCTCGCATACGCCGTCTCGCAGCGCACCCAGGAGATCGGCATCCGCATGGCGCTCGGCGCAAAGCCCAGCCAGGTGCTCTCCGACGTGCTCCAACGCGGGCTCATCCTGACCGTCCCCGGACTCGTTTGTGGCGTGGCCGCCGCCGCCCTGCTGGCGCGCCTGGTGGCCAGCATGCTGGTCGATGTCACCCCTGGCGATCCGCTTACGTTCGCCGCCTCCGCGTTGCTGCTCATCGCCATTGCGCTGCTTGCCAGCTACCTGCCGGCGCGCCGCGCCACCAAGGTGGACCCCATGGTTGCCCTGCGCTGCGACTGACCGCCGACGCCTCGCGCGCCGCGTCGCCCACCGCCGCGCCGACCGCTTCGCCCGTCGAGTCGCTCACCACCGCGCCCACCGCCTCGCCCGTCGCGGCGCCCGCCGACTCGCAAATAAACCTGAACGGTTGCCGCCCCCGCCACGGTCATACAGAATGAACGTGGCAAACGCGGCATGGAATTCACCGAACCAATCGTCTTTCCGGGACTGACCGTGGCGGCTTCCGAGAACGCCGCCACGCGCGACGAACAGTTCGCGTCGCTCGTCAACCGCCATTCGCGGTTCGCCTTCCAGGTCGCCTATTCCGTACTCCGCAATGTCCACGACGCCGAAGATGTCGTGCAGGATACCTTCCTCAAGCTGCACCGCTCCGGCACCTGGCAGAACCTCGACAACGAGCGCGGCTTTCTCGCCACGGCGGTCTGGCGCCTCGCGGTTGACCGCACCCGCCGGCCAAAGATGGTGTCCGAGGTCGAACGAGCCGTTCCCTCGCACGAGCAAAGCGTGATCGGAGCCGACATGCAGGCCACCATTCACCGTCTGATCGACGGCCTGCCCGAGGAGTTCCGCCTCCCTTTGGCGCTCTCGGCCATCGACGAACTGACGTCGCCGCAAATCGCCGCCATGCTCGAAATCCCCGAAGGCACCGTGCGGTCGCGCATCGCCCGCGCGCGTATCATGTTGAAAGAGCGCCTCGCCGCCCACCTGGAGAAACGCCATGTCTGAGCAGGAACTGGACCAACTCCTAGACGCTGCGCTTCCCGGCTATGTTGTCGAGCCGCCCGCGGGCCTGGAAGCGCGCATCCTGTCCCGCGCGCGCCGCCCGCGCGTCTGGCCGTGGGCCTTCGGGTTCGCCACAGCCGCCGCGCTTGCAGTAGCCGCCCTCCTGCCCCGGCCCAGTGCTATCGAGGGCGCCGCGCCTCTACTCGTGTCGTATGCGCCTGCTGCACCCGGCGTGCACGCCCCACCCATGACGCCTGCATCTACTGCGTTCGCCACACCCGTATTCGCCGCGCCCGGCGTCCGCACCTCAGCCGCGGCGCACGCCGTGCCCGCAGCCGTCGCGTCCGCACCCACGTCCGCACTCGCCGCCGCGCACCACCGCCGCCCTCCCCAACGGACCCTGCCCCTCACGCGCCGCGAGCACGCACTCATTCAATTCGCCCAATCCAATCCCGATCTTGCAAGACAAGTCCTGGTCGAAGCGCCCGAACAAATGGCCGCGCCGCTCGACCTCCAGCCCCTTGCTGTCGAACCGATCACCGTTGAGCCGCTGGCTTCCCTCTCCGGCGGCGAATAAAGGAGACTCCCATGAAACTCAACACGTTCATACTCGCCGTGTGCCTCGCTCTGCCCGTCTTCGCGCAGGACCCCGTGAAAGACAATCCCAAGTTCTACAAGCTCGATTTCGTCGTCAAGGAACTGGACGACAACAAAGTAATCAGCGCCAAGGCCTACTCGACCACAGTCATGGCGGACGAGCGCAATCGCGGCGCATCCATTCGCACCGGCAACCGCGTCCCCTACAACACCGGAGCCGGTTTTCAATACGCGGACATCGGCGTGAATATCGATTGCCATCAGGCGCGCGAGTTGGGCACGCAACTCATGCTCACCATCACAGCCGAAATTAGCAGTGTCCCCAGCGACAGCGAACCCGCACCCAACAGGCTTCCCATGGTGCGGCAAAACAAATGGAACTCCTCCGTGCTTGTGCCCATCGGAAAGCCGGCCACCGTCTTCTCCTCCGACGACCTCAACTCCAAACGCAAAATGCAGCTCGACGTGACGGCAACCGCCGTGAAGTAGGGCCCAGCAGCGGCTACGGCTTCTTGTAGCCCGGCAGGGACTCGTCGGCCACATACCAAACGAGTCCCTGCACGAGGGCGAAGCCGCCCTTTACCAGCGGGTCCTCCTCCATCAGCGCCTTGGCCTCATCCGGTGTCATTTTCGCGTAAACGTAAATGCCCATCTTCTCCGGCGCACCTTCGAAACGGCCGAAGAACCGCAGTTTCCCCTCCGCCATCAACTGAAGAGACCGCTGGTAATGCGCCTGGCCGGTTGCGGGCGGAATGTTGCCCGTGGTCTCCGTCTTCGTGAGGATAAACACAGGCAGTTGCGTCATCGTGTACTTGTAGGCGGGATCGGCCTTCATCATCGACGCCAGCGGCTCCCCGAGTCCTTCCGGCGCATGCAGCTTATAGAATTCCATCACGAGGCGCTTGTTCACCACCGCCGGGTCCGGTTCCGTATACCGCTTGGCTTCCGCCACATCGGCGCAGTTGTAGATCACCACGCCACGCGCGGTTCCCGCCGTCATGAACGGGCCCGCCACCAACAGCTTCCCCTCGCTCGCCATCTTGCCCATGTGCTCCAGATGGCCCTTCTGGATCTCCATTACCTTGTCCTGCGGCATCTCGGCGCGGTCGGGGTGCGTATTGAGAAATCCAAAACAGTAGTATTTCCAGTCTGCGGCGCCAGAGGCGGCACAAAGCAGCAAGGCGAGCAGCAGCGTGCGGGTCATGGTTTCCATCCTATTTCGCATGGACGTATAAGGCTAGCAAATGTTATCTCGAAGTGTTATTTTGTTTTGCAGGATTATAAATTTGCCAAATCGAAGTGCCGTTTGGCATAATCTATCCCAGGCGACCTGAGGTTGAACGAACCTCCAGCCGCCGGGGCGCACCTGCCTCTCCCTTGTTCCTAAGTCTTTTGTCCCTAACGGAGAGGCAATGTCTGAATCGAACCGCATTACAATCTTCGACACTACGCTGCGCGACGGTGAGCAATCACCCGGCTGCTCGATGACGGTCCACGAAAAGCTGGCCATGGCCCGCAAACTCGTCGACCTGGGTGTCGATATCCTCGAAGCAGGCTTCCCCATCGCCAGTGACGGCGATTTTGAGGCCGTCCAGGCAGTATCTGCCGAATACCCCGGCGTCCGCGTGGCCGCGCTGTCCCGTGCCGTCAGGATGGACATCGAGCGTTCCGCCAAAGCCCTTGCCAAGGCCAAGGCCCCGCGCATTCACACGTTCATCGCGACCAGCGACATTCACCTGAAGTACAAGTTTAATAAGTCGCGTGAACAGATTCTGGAAGAAGCGGTTAAGGCTGTCGCCTACGCCAAGACCTTCGTCGACGATGTCGAGTTTTCCGCCGAGGACGCCACCCGCACCGACCCCGATTACATGGAACAGGTCACCGTCGCCGTCGTCGATGCCGGGGCCACCTGCGTGAATCTGCCCGACACCGTCGGCTGGTCCACGCCCGACGAATACGGCGAGATGATCGGCCGCATGGTAAAGGCCGTCAACGGCCGCGCCGTCATCAGCGTGCATTGCCACGACGACCTGGGACTCGCCGTTGCCAACTCGCTGGCGGCCGTGAAGGCCGGTGCCCGCCAGATCGAATGCACCATCAACGGCATTGGTGAAAGGGCCGGCAACGCATCCCTCGAAGAGCTT
>CAYUZM010000008.1:0-22781 GCA_964449665.1 uncultured Solibacteraceae bacterium | reverse complement strand
GAGATTGGCAAAGCGCTCGGTGAGCGAGTCCGAGCGGGGCACGTCGGCGTAACAGTAGAACTCGACCGCCGCCGCGTTGTGGCGTTCGAGGAGAGGTTCGAGGAAGTAAGCCACCGAGTGGCGGCGGAAATCGGAGCTGGCGTATCCAACTCGAAGCTTGCGTTCGGAGTCGTGCGAGCGGCCTGTCCAATCCCTGGCCGGATTGGGGGCCGCAAAGCGGCGCTCATACTCGCGGTGTAGCCCGAAGATCTGGCCGGGCGTTGTGTCGTCGAGGTAATGGACATTCAGCAGGAGATTCGAATAAGCCAGATGATTGCGTGGATCAAGCTCGATCGTTTTGCGGTAGCAGTCAATCGCTTCGGCCACGCATCCCTGGTCGCCGAGCGAACAGCCGAGGTTGTTCCAGACATGAGGATTGTCCGGGCGCATGGCCGCCGCCTGGCGCAAACAGGCGATGGCCTGCTCGGGGCGGCCGCGGTCGCGATAGTTATTGGAGAGATTGATGAGCGGGTCCGGGTAGTCGGCGCGCGCGGCGAGCGCCCGTTCGAAGTACGGCACGGCGTCGGCCAAGCGGCCCATGTCCTGCAGCGTGACACCCGTATTGTTCAAAGCCTCGGCGAAATCGGGCCACGCGTTCAGCGCCTTCTGATACCAGCCGAGTGCCTCGGCGTGGCGTGCCTGGCGGCGGTAGCAGTTGCCGATGTTGTTGTAGATGGTGAACGCAGCCGGATTCAGAACCAGCGCCTTCTCATAGCAGTCAAGGGCCTCGCCGTAGCGGCCGAGCTCCTGATAAGAGTTGCCCATGTTGTTCCACGAATTCTCGGTGTCGCCATACTGTTCGAGCAGCCGGCGGTAGGCGGCGATGGCTTCTTCGTGCAGACCTTCGGCCGCGAACAGGTTGGCCAGATTGCCCCGGGCCTGCAACATGTCCGGATTCAGTTCGAGCGCCCTCTGATAACAGGCGCGGGCCTGAGCAAGATCGCCGAGAGCCTGGAGCGCGGCACCACGGTTGCTCATGGCGTCGGCGTAATCCGGACGAAGGCTGAGGGCCTTTTCGTAGCATTCCAACGCTCGCCGCCAGCGGCCTAACTGTTGTTCCGCGTTGCCGAGGTTGTTCCAGGCTTCGGGTTGTTCCGGCTGTAGTTGCAGCACTCGTTCGAAACACGCGCGGGCCTCGTCGAAGCGGTACTGGGATCCAGCGAGATTGCCTAAATGATAGTGGCCGGCGGGGTCGTTTGGGTTGAGCGTCAGGTAGGCCCGCAGGTGCCGTTCGGCTTCGGCGAAGTTGGCTTGGCCCTGGCGGGTGAGGGCAAGGTTGAAATGGGCAAGCGGATGGTCCGGTTTCAGTTTGAGCGCTTGTTCGAGCGAGCCGGCAGCGGCATCCAGCCGTCCCAGCGCCAGATAGTAACGCCCCAGATTGCTGTGGTAGTCGGCTACGCGCGAGTTAGCTCGTACGGCTTTTTCGCCCAGCTCGGCTGCGCGCTGCGCTTGTCCCAGTTGAAATAACGCCACCGCAAGCAGGTGAAGTGCGTCCGCGTTGCCCGGATCGCGCTGGAGCACCGTGCGGTAGACTTCGGCCGCTTCGGTGTGTTTTCCCTGCTGGAGCAGTGCCACTCCGCGGTGGATCGATTTTTGTGTCGATGCCACGCTTGGCGTTCTTCTCTCAGGACACAGTTCGACCGCACACGAGAGCGGCAGCAGAGACTACGGAAAAATCGCTGGGGGTAGTCCGAGGACTATCCCCAGCATGAGCGAGCGGCGATCGGGGAGAAACGAGGATGCGTGCGCCCGGGTGAACCGGGCGCGCCGCGCTCCTCACGGGGGAAGAGGGAAGAAAGAAAGCGCGTCCTAGCCCTGCAACAGACTGAGCACAGCCTGCGGAGCGGAATTGGCTTGTGCCAGGGCGGCAATGCCCGCCTGTTGCAGCACTTGCGCTTTGGACAGATTGGCGGCCTCGGCGGCCAGATCGGCGTCGCGGATACGCGACTCGCTGGCGGCGAGGTTGATGATTTGCGTTTGCGCCAGGCTGATGGCGAAGTTGAACTGGTTCTGGCCGCGGCCGACAACGGCTTGCACGCTGCCCAGTTGGGAAACCGCCGTGGAAAGCGCTCCGACAGCGGCTTCAGCAGTAGCTTGCGTGGAGATTTCGATGTTGGCGCCACCATCGAGCGTGCTGGAGCTGATGATGGAGCCCTGCGTGCCGCTGGTGCCTGAGAATAGACCGGCGTCGCCGGCGTTGTCGCCGACCGAGACACGAAACTCCTTGAGCGGACTCAGGAAGATGATCCGTTCCACGCCCCCGGCCTCGTCATCGCGCTGTTTCACGGCAACGATCGAGCGGAGATCCTCGCTGCCACTGGCCTGAATCTGGTCATTGATATGGTTGAGCGCCTCGTCGATGGAACGGGCCGTTTGGCCGGTGCCGTCGGCTTGCAGGGCAATGGCCAGCGATTGTTGGTTACCGGAAGCATCCTTGATCGATAGCGTAATGGTCTGGTCGTCGTCGCCGCTCCGGATGGGTGTGAAAGCGAGCATGCCGCTCGACGAAGCGCCGCCGGAGTTGATGGTGGCCGCAGTCGTGGCAGACGCGGTGGAAATCGAAGCCGTCGTTGTGACTCCGGCCGAGGTGCCGAAGCCAAGGTTGCCGCCGCCGCCAGCCGCGTTGACATTGATACGGAAGAAGGTGCCGTTGTTCGAGCTGATGTTGACGGCGCCGCCCGCGGCCGTGGCGGCGACCAGACCGGCCTGCTGCAGAGACGCGTTTTGCGAGAAGAAGGTGTTCAGATCGCTGACCAAGGTCGACACGCTGGTGGTGGTGCCTTGTGTAAAGCTGCCGGTGATGTAAGCTCCACCGCCGATGGAGAAGCCCAGCGCCTGCGTGGTGGCTCCCGAGGTGGAGACGGCGACGGCGCCCGAGGTGATGCTCGACACATCGAAGCTGGTAGAAGAGGTTCCTGCCGTGAACTGCGCCGAGCCCAGTCCGAGGCTGTTATTGACGTCACCCACCGCCAGCACTTCAAAGTTCTCGCCGCGCTTGGAGGTAAACGTGAGTGGCGCTCCCGGTGAGTTGGCCGTAACGCTGATGCCCGCGGCAATCAGCGAGCTGTTAGCGGCCACGAGGCTGGAAAGGCTAGTGAGCGCATCGTTCACTGTAGTGGACGTGGTGACGGCAAGGGTGAGATCGGCGGGCGCGGCCAGTGAACCGGACTGGAGGCGGACAATAATATTACCGGCTGCGGGGAAGGCCGTACCAGTGGATGCCGTGTTGGTGGCACCGGTCACCAGATAGTCAAGCGTGGCCCCGGTGCTGGAACCATCGGAGGTGACGTTGCCCAGGAGCGCATTGGCCAAACGGTCGCCGCCGGAGACTTGGAACGCGGCGGTTGAGCTTTGGAAAACCAGCTTGCGATTGTTTTGCGGGTCGGTGACGATGGTGGCGCGAATGTTGGCGTTCTTAAACGCCTCGGACTGGTTGGTCCCTGCGCCGCTGGCCTGTTCGATGGCCGAGTTGATGGCGTTCACCAACTTGTCGGCGTCGTCGACGCCGGAGAGATTCACGGACAGGCGCACGCGGTCGTCGTCGGAAAAACCCGCGCCACGCAAGAAGAACTCGGTGGACCCGGGAACGACCGTGGACGAAGAGTTGGTGGTGTCGGCGAGAATATCGTCGACATCGGTCGCCAGGGCCCCGGTAACCTGAAGTCCCTTGAGGCCGAGCGAGCGGGCATCCACGGTGGAGGTACTCAGGTCGACGGCGACGGAGCCATTTTCGATCTGGTCGGCTGCCGTGGGACCACGGCCGCCGCCGATGAATACGCTGAGCTTGGTGGCGAACAAGCCGGTGGCGTCAAGTCCAATGGCTTGCGCCTGGCGGTCGATCTCGTCGATCACGCTTTGGAACTCGCTATTGAGAAGCGTGCGGTCGCCGGTGAAGGTGCCCGAGGCCGATTGCGCGGCGAGCGAGCGGGCGCGGTCGAGCAACTGCGAGATGTTGTTCAGGCCGCCGTCAATGGTCTGCAGCGTCGACAGTCCATCGTTGGCGTTCCGCACGCCCTGCGTGAGCACGGCGCGGTCGGAGCGAAATCCGTTGGCGATGGCAAGACCGGCGGCATCGTCGCCGGAGCTGATGATGCGCAGGCCGCTGGTAACGCGGTTAATGGTTTTCTGTTGTAGCTCACTGGAGATGCGCAGGTACTCCTGCGACTGCAGCGAAGCGATATTGGTGTTGATCGTGAATGCCATACTCTCTCCCCTTGGCCGTGGACATGATCAGACTCACAACGGAGGCCGTCGTTTGGGCTCGGGCGCCGTTGCGCTGGGCCCACGGTGTTCGTGCTTTGGCGCCGGTCGGTGCAAACCGCCGACGCATCGTTTATTGGTTCCGCACGGAATCGCACGCGGCAGAATGGAAATGAAAACTGCCAGTGCGCTCCTTGCGCTTCTGGGTGGCTTATCGGGGTGGGTGGGGAGGGCTTGAGGAAATACACGTCCAGCATGCGGGATTCAGGTGTTTTTCCCGCGCCAGTTCAGGTGTTGCCCTTAGATGACAGGGTTCCGCCCGAGGACCCCGGGCGCATTTTGACGGCGCCAGGCGGCCGGTCCTCCTCGAAACTGTATGGACAACTCACTCATCGGCAGGCAGTGGCAAATTCTTGCCGGACTTGGCGGGGTGGTGACGATATTTTGGCACTTCACTATCTGGGCGCCCGAGTTTACCGTCACGGGGCCGGGGAGTTACCACGGAGAAAGAAAAAGGCCGCCGGGAACGAGTCCCGGCGGCCACTCCACGGTGGTATCTGGATTGGGGAGAGATTATCCGCGGAGGAGACTGAGCACAGCCTGCGGGGCCGAGTTGGCCTGGGACAGGGCGGCAATGCCGGCCTGCTGCAGGATTTGGGCTTTCGTCAGGTTGGCGGCCTCGGCTGCCAGATCGGCGTCGCGGATGCGCGACTCGCTGGCGGCCAAGTTGGTCAGTTGGGTCTGCGCCAGGTTAATGGCGTAGTTGAACTGGTTTTGGCCGCGGCCGACGACAGCTTGGACTTTGCCAAGGTTAGCAACGGCAGCCGCCAGGGCGTTGACGGCTGCCTCGGCGTCGGACTGTGAGCTGATGCCCACATTCGCGCCGCCGGAGAGCAAGGATGCGGTGACCACGTCGCCTTGCGTGGTTCCGGTGCCAGCAAACAGGCCTTCGCCGCCGGGCGTGTCGCCGACGCTGACCTTGAACGAAGCGGCAGGGCTGAGGAACACGATGTGTTCTTGGCCGCTGTTGGCTTCGTCGCGCTGTTTGACGGCGACGATCTTCTTCAAGTCGGCGCTCGAGCTGGCCTGAATCTGGTCGTTGATGTAGTCGATGGCTTCGTCGATCGAACGTCCCGTGGTCGCCGTCGAGTCGGCTTGCAGGTTGATCGCAAGCGACTGCTGCGCGCCTGAGCTGTCCTTGAGCGATAGGGTGACGGTCTGATCATTGTCGCCGCCGCGGAGGGCTCCGAAGGCGAGCAGTCCGGAACTATATGCGCCGCCGGAGTTGACGGCCGCCGATGACGTAGCAGAGCTGCCACTGACGGTAGTTGTGTTGGCGGAGCCGGCAACCGTGCCGAAGCCGAGATTGCCGCTGCCACCCACCGTGCTGACGTTGACGCGGAAGAAGCTGCCATTGTTGGAGCTGACCGTAATCGCACCGCCCGCGGCCGTGGATGCCACCAGCCCCGCCTGTTGCAGGGACGAGTTCTGGGCGAAGAAGGTGTTCAGGTCGCTCACCAGGGTGGAAACGCTGGTGGTCGTGCCCTGCGTGAAGCTGCCGGTTACATAAGCCCCGCCGCCAACCGAGAAGCCCAGCGTCTGGGTGGTCGCGCCTCCGGTTGCCGCCGTGATCGCGGCAGTGGTGATGCTGGAGACGTCGAAGCTGGTCGAATCTGTTCCGGCCGTGAACTGCGCCGAACCGAGGCCAAGGCTGTTGCGGGAGTCGCCAACGGCAAGAACTTCGAAGTGTTCGCCGCGCTCGGAGGTGAAGCCAACAGCGGAGCCGACCGACGCCGTGGTGACGCTGATGCCCGCTGCGACAAGCGAACTGTTGTTGGCCACCAGGCTGGAAAGGCTGGAAAGGGCGTCCGCGGTTGTGGTGGAGGTGGTGACGGCCAGAGTGATATCCGCCGCCGAGGCGAGCGAACCGCCCTGGATGCGCACGATCACGTTGCCCGCTGCCGCAAAGTCGCTCGTAGAGGTGCTGGTCGCTGTCACCGCGCCTCCATTGACGATGTAGTCCAGCGATTCGCCGGTCTGCGTGCCGGTGCCCACGTTGCCAAGAACGGCGTTGGCCAGCCGGTCGCCCGCGGCGACCTGGAAGGCCGCGTTTGAGCTCTTGAAGACGATCTGGTCGGTACCGTCGGAGTTGGCGACGATGGAAGCCGAGATGCCGGCCGCCTTGAACGCCGCCGCCGCACCCGTACCGCCCGCACCGGCCGATTCAATGGCCCCGTTGATGGCGGTCACTAGTTCGTTGGCGTCATCCACGCCGGTGAGATTCACCTGCACGCGGATGCGGTCGTCGTCGGAGAAGCCCGCGCCGCGGAAATAGAAGTCCGTATAGCCGCTGACGGCGACCGAGCCCGTATTGGTGGTATCGGCTAGGATTTCGTCCACGTCGGTGGCCGCGGCGCCGGTTACCTGCAGGCCCTTCAAGCTCAGGCTGCGCGTATCCACGGTGGAGCTGGACAGGTCGATCGAGACGCTGCCGTTGGTGATGGTTTCGGCGTTATCGGCGCCACGGCCGCCGCCAATGAATACGTTGAGGTTCTTCGCAAATACGCCGCCGGTGTTCAATCCGATGGATTGCGACTGGCGGTCGATTTCCTCGAGCACGGTCTGAAATTCGCTGTCCAGCACCGTACGGTCACCGCTGAAGGTACCCGAAGCCGATTGCGCGGCCAAGGTACGAGCGCGGTCAAGCAACTGCGAAATGTTGTTGATGCCGCCATCAATTGTCTGCAGGGTGGACAAACCGTCGTTGGCGTTCCGAACGCCCTGGCCGATCACGGCGCGGTCGGAACGGAACCCGTTGGCGATTGCCAAGCCCGCGGCGTCGTCGCCGGAATTGATGATGCGCAATCCGGAAGTGACGCGGTTGATGGTTTTCTGTTGGAAGTCGCTCGACACACGCAGATATTCCTGTGCCTGCAACGACGCAACGTTGGTATTGATCGAATAAGCCATATCTTCTCCTCGATGTGCAGCACGACCAGAGGATCCTCCTCCGGCCTGGCTTGGGTGTTCCGCCAGGGGCTGTCTTCGTGGTGCTTATCGGGGAGAGTGGGCGATTTTTGACAAATTCTTGTCAGCGGACGGGATTTTGCCGCAGACGCGCCGCCAGGGAGGCGGCCAGGGTGGTGGAGATGGTACGCGCGGCCGATTGGTTCTGCTCGGCGGCGTCGCGGATTTCTTTTCGCAGGATGGTCACTGTCGAAGGGGCGTCGATACCGAGCACGACGCGATGGGCATTGAGTTCCACGATGCGCACCTCGACGTCGGGACCAATGTAGAGCGCCTCGCCCGCTTTACGCCGGATCACGAGCATGGCGTCTCCTCGGGCGCCTTCGATGGGACGCCTCCATCGGAGGCATTTCCAGCGTCCATGCCCAGCGGATGGCGGCAAGAATATGCCGTGTGGTTCTGGACGGCCTGGATCGCGCGGCGGCGAAGACGGTGGATGACGATGGGGGCCTGAAGATTGGCCGTGACCTGTCCTTGCGCCGAGACGGCCACCAGGGCAAGAATCTCGAAGTCCGATTCCGGGCTCGGCCCTCCAAGCAGGGCGGCATCCTCTTCGCTCAATTCGAGGTCATAGGCGAGCGTGATGTTCTGAACGGCAATGGCGAGAAAGGCAAGCTGCGGGGTGGTCAGACTTTGCAGGAAGAGCAAGGGTTCATAGCCGGGAGGTTGCAGCGCAATGAAAGCATGTTCCGCTTCAAAGGCCGGCAAACCGGCGGAGAACTCGATCTCCGTGCCTCTTTCATATTCGACGATGCCGAAGTGGGCGGTTTGGACACTGGGCATGCCTGGGATAGAGCCTCTCTCCAAATGAGTCGATTCCAGAGGTAAGTTTTCTCCGATGAGCTGCGTAACCGGCTCTCGAGGAGCGCCGCGGATCGGCTTATCCGGGTTCCGATAGTATTCTCGCGGCGGCATTTTCAATGAACAACGAACCGCGTTGGATGTAGCGGCGGACCTGTGTAAGCGACTTGTGGCGGGTTTGATTCATGATGCTGCGCTCACTGGCGCCAGCCCGGGCCGCCGAGGTGGCTAATCCGGACCGGAGGGAGTGGCCGCTGAAACTGGCCGGATCGAGGCCGCAACGTGCGGCGAGTTCCTTGATGATGGCGGCGATGCGGTGATCTTCCAGAGCACGCGCCGTTACGCCGGAGTGCCGGTGGATGGCGCGAAAGAGCGGACCCGCCGTGATCGAAGCGGCCGCCATCCAACCGTGAAGGGCGGTGACGGGGCACAGCTCCGGGTTCCCTGCCCTAGGTACGCCGATGTGCTGCCCCTCCCCATCGGGGTCGGTTTTGGAGCGCCGAACGCGGAGGATGACTCCTTCGGGTGTCCATTCCAAGTCGTCCGCGGTGAGCGCCGTCAGTTCCGAGCGGCGGAGAGCGGCGGCAAACCCGGTCAACAACAAGGCTCGATTGCGGACGCCCCATAATCCGGGCCCGGGATCGAGGAGCAGTTGGCGCAGGAGCTGCGGAGTAAACGCGGTTTTTGCCACTTGCGCCGTTCCGCTCGAGCGGCGAATCCCGGCCATGACCGCACGCACTTCGGCGGCCGAGGTGGGAGAGGGATGCCCAGCCAGCTGATGGGCCTGGCTGATCGCGGCCAGTGACCGCGCTATTGTAGCGGGTTTGCGTCCGGCGCTGGCGGCAAGGTGGGAACAGTAGTCGGCAATCGTTGCGGGAGCGGCGGGCAAGTCCGGCTCGTGACGTGCCGCCGCAAAACTGGAGAACTGGCGCCAATCGGAGGCGTAGGCCCTCCACGTGTTCCAGGACTTGGATTGATGGGCGAAGTTGAGAGAAAGGGTGGAGAGTGGTCCAGCGATGGACGGCTGTGGCGATGTAAGTTGGTCGGCGGCCTTGTGATGTTCGATAAGCTTCTATTATCGCATATCACTTGGTGAATGGCTGTGCCCTGCTGATTGCGATTATGGCGCGATATTGCCATAACGTATGAAATTGGATACGATCTTCGAATGGCTCGTCCTCCGGAATGGATCTCCAGGATACCGAAGGCCTTATCAGTCTTGAGCGACTTCCCTTCCCCGCTTCTGGACCGTGCGGCCGTGGCGAGTTTATTGGGCGTGAGTCAGAGAACGGCCAACCGGATCCTGGGGCGGCTCGGTGGCGAGATGATGGGAGGCGGACTGGTGATCCCGCGCCGGCAGTTGGTGGACCGACTGGAGTCTCTTCGGGCCGGTGAGGAATATGAGTGGCAGGCGGTGCGGCGGCGGCGCGTAGAGGAAGCCGTGCGGGAGGCAGCAGCGGTGGCGCGGAGCCGGAGGGTCGTGATTGCGCCGGCCGAAGTTGGGTTCGTTTTGCCGGCGACTGTGCGATTGGGTTCGGGGCGCCTCGAGGTTGCTTTTAGTGGGGCGGAGGATTTGCTCGGGCAGTTATACGCTTTGGTGCAGGTGGCAGCGACGGACTACGATGAATTTGAGCGTATGATCCGGCAATCTAACACACGATCAGCAATATGATCATTCAATCGGTTTACTAAAAAAGTGGCTCTCGGGGAGGCACCTGGGTGAGCCATTCGGAGAACTTCGCCTCAAGAGCCTCGTCGAGCATATCCCCCATGTTCCGGTCCAGATCCTGAGAGAGCCTTTTCAGGCGCATATGATTGATTTCTTTATGCTTATAACTGTTTACCGCGCGGCGCTGATGATCAGGCTGCACGGTTGGCGGAGCGGTGGCGGGGCTGACTGTAGGGGGGGATACCTCCTTATCCGCCGCTTCGGCCGGAACACGAAGCGCCGCCGTCCCCTCTTCCACGAACCGGGCGGGGTCGGCCGGGCGATTGGGCTTTCCGAAAGCACTCCCGGTCATCTTAGACATGCCAGAACCTCCTCGGTCAGTTCCTGATACTCCAATGAGGCAAGACTTCCGGAATCGAATTCAAAGATCGTCATACCGCGGGTAATGGCCTCGGCGATCGCGGCGCGCTGGGTAATTTCGGTCTTGAGCACGGGAATGGCGAGCATTTCACCGGCGGCGCTCCGCGCTTCCCTTCCCAGCCGGGTATTGGACGACTTACGGTTGATGAGGAGCCGGCTCGTCACAGGTACCGGGCGGCTGATCGCGAGCTCATCGAGCATCTGGACCATTGGGTCCGAGGCCCAGAAATCCGGGCCCGACGGTGCAACGGGAATCAGCACAAGGTGGGCGACCCAAAGGGCCGAGCGGGTCATCTTGCCGCCCGCGTTTGGCCCTCCTGGGGGGCAGTCGATGACGACGTGGGTGTAATCGGAGCGATCCAGAAGCGCCGGCAACTCGACATGGAGCGTGGGAGCGCGCATGGCGAGCACTTCGAATCCGGGGGCGTGGTCGGGGCGTACGTTGCGCCAGTCGGTGGCGGTGCCCGATTGGTCGTCGGCGTCGATCAAAAGGACGCTATACCCCTCGCGGGCAAGCCCAGCGGCGAGGTTTAAGGCGGTTGTCGTTTTGCCGGTACCGCCTTTGTTGTTGGCCAAAGCGATGATGGAGGCCATGGGACGACTATAGCAAAAAGACAACTCATTGACTATATGATTGATTTAACGTTTTATCACCTTATCAGTAATAACGAGAACAGTGGGGGCCGCGTGGCACTATGCTGAGGAGGAGCCATGCGCATATTGGTGACAGGTGGGGCGGGGTTTATCGGATCGCACGTATGCGAACGGCTGATCCGGGACGGCCACGCCGTGACGGTTTTGGACGAGTTGAACGACTTCTATGACCCGGCCATGAAGGGGATGAATCTGGCCGAGATTGGAACGACCGGCTCATACCGGTTTCACGAAGGGGACATCTGCGACGAGGGGCTGATTGCGCGATTGTTTGACGAAGAGCGGCCCGAAGCTGTGGTTCATCTCGCGGCAAGGGCGGGGGTAAGGCCTTCGCTCGCCGATCCGCTTCTCTACGAACGCGTCAACGTGCGAGGAACGCTTGTTCTTCTGGAAGCGGCGCGGAAGATGGGCACACGCAAGTTTGTTTTTGCGAGTTCCAGTTCGGTCTACGGGGCGTCCAACGTGGTTCCGTTCCGGGAGGATGAACACGGGCTCCTGCCGGTCTCACCATATGCGGCTACGAAATTGGCGGGCGAGAAGCTTTGCTTCACGTATTCACACCTGTATGGGATCGATGCGGTTTGCCTGCGTTTCTTCACCGTCTATGGACCCAGACAGCGGCCGGATTTGGCGATCCGCAAGTTTGCCGAGGCGATGATGGCGGGCCGGCGGATTCCCTTCTACGGAAGCGGCGACTCAGCGCGGGACTATACGTATGTCTCCGACACGGTCCAAGGTATCGTTTCGGCGCTGGCTTATCAGACCCGCTACGAGATATTCAATCTGGGGAACTCGCGTCCGGTGACGTTGAGGGAGCTGGTATCCAAACTGGAGGAAGTGCTTGGTGTGGAGGCGCAACTGGAACGGCTACCGGATCAACCGGGTGATGTACCGATCACATACGCAGATATTACGAAGGCGGGCAGGGAATTGGGATACCATCCGGCGACGGCAATCGGTGAGGGGCTACGCCTGACGGCGGATTGGCTTCGTTTCCGGCAAGCCACAGCGGCTTAATTTGCGGGTGCAGCGGACTACCGGCGACTCGTCCTACCAAACCGCAGGACCGTACCGTTCGCGGATACATTCATCGGCCGTGATGAGCGGCGCGTTGCCGGCCGCGATGGCTTGCGCGACGATGAGCCGATCGAAAGGATCGGTGGTCCAGGAGATACCGATAGCCGCCTGCGCAACCGTGGCGAAGGGCAGGGAACACAGCTCTACGCCAAAGCTGGCGTTGAGCGTGGCGAGAACCGGCTCGGGCGGCAAAGCGATGCGTTTGAGCTGATAGAGATACTGCAGCTCCAGGTAGGCCATGGGCGGAAACATCAGTTCGTGACGCTCCAGCGCATTGAGGGCGCGGGTCGAAAAGCGCTCACGGAGGCCGGCGTAGAGCCAGACGGCAATGTGGGTGTCGATGTAGGCGGTCACGGCCGGAAAGGCCGGAGGATGCTCTGTTCCAGCCCCGCGAGTAGATTGGGATCGCTTTGGACAATCTCATCCGGAGCGCAGAGCAAGATATCCCGGCGCACGAACCGGTCAAGTTTAGAGGGAGGCCGCGCGGCTGTCACGTTGAGCGTGGACCCTTTGTAGCTGATTTGGACGGTCTCTCCTTGTAGGGCGCGTTCCAACTCTGGGAAGAGCCGTTTTCGAAATTCCGTCGCGGTAAGCTTCACAATCACAGTGTACATCTACAAAACCAAATATGTACACCACCCGCGTGCCGGTCTCAATCCGCCGACTGCGCCGCGCCAAAGGGTAAAACGACCTGCTGGGCCTTCATGCGAAGCTTCCAGTTCTCGTAGGGGGGACTGTCGCGGCGGGCAAGTTCGGTGAGGACCAATTCGTCGACCTCGGCTTTGATGACCGAGGCTGGGGCGTGATCGAACGCGCCGGATTGCTGGAGTGCTTCGGCCTTCTCCTTACGGAGAGACTCACGGGCGCCCTCTGACATGTGATCGAGTACACGCTGGGCGAGGCGGCGGCAATGGGCCTCATATTCGAGAATCAGCTGGCGCTCCTCGGCCTCCACATGCTGGCGCTCCATCGATTGTTCCTGAGCGCGGAAGCGGGCGCGGGCGGCCTCGGCGAAATCTTTTGGAATGAGACGTTCGCGCGCCGGCGGATCCTTGATTAGTTTCACGACAAGACCGGCGGCATTACGGAGATTCTGACCGGACGATTGTTTGTACCGGCAAATTTCCACGGCGATCATGGCCTCTTCGATGTACTGCCGGCCCTCGACGGAAACGAGGCCGAGTTCGAAAGCACGCTTGACGAGTCCAAGGGCGACATGAGGGAGAACGCCGAGCTGTTTGAGGTCGTCGACGAGTTTGGCGGCTCGCTGTGCACTATAGAAGTCACGCCAGCCGCTGAGCGCTTCGCACCAGGAATCGGCCACTGAAGCAGGGAACCCGGCATTGTCGAGTTGCTTTTGACAATAGGCGCGAAGAGCCTCTTCATCCATGTAGGCCGAGTGTTGCAGGAGTTTTTTGGACTCCGGAGTATATGCAACGTGGCGGTGGAGTGCGATACGCCAGTCCGATGTAGCGACCACGTGCCAAGCGCCAAGGACACGGCTATTGATCAGTTGCTCAAAAGCGGGTTCGAGAGTTTGCATCAGGCGGGAGAAATACTTGGGTACGTTGACGATTCCCAAATGTTCGGCGGCCAGGCGGCGGGCGTCGATGACCACTAGATCGGTGCGCTCAAAGGCGACGACGAGGAAGCGGTACAAGTGCTTGGCCGTAATTCCGTCGAGATCCATGTACGCACCGGCATCGAGAACGCGAAACAAGCCGCTGTCCATGGCCTGGATGACCTTGTCGGTCCAGGTAACCGAGCCGGTGAAACGGCCGGTGGAATGATCCACGAAGCAGGAGAATTCCTGAAATACGTTGATCCATTTCACTTCCTCCTGGCGATCGGTGGCGGTGAGGGCCCGGAAACGCAGCGGGATGAAACGGTCCATCGCGAGTTTCAGGCGTTGATAGAATTTGCCGTGGACACGGGCAATATTCAGGATGCCGGCCAGTTCGCGTCCGGTAAACGTGACAGTTTTGGCGAAGTTGTTGCGGTAGGTGAGCACACCCAGGGCAACGAAGATATCGAGGTCCTGTTCGGTAGGCAGACCCAAGTCGGCGTTCCCTTGGACTTGCCACAGAACGCGGGCATCGGTGCCATCCGGCAACGTTTTGCGTCCTTGGATTTCCAGCTTGCCTATGCGTTTGCCCACGCGGCGTTCGAGAACAGCAAATGGGATGACGGCCAAATTCTCCTCTTCAACGGACAGGTTGACGAGGGAGGGCTTCCTGGTTGACTTCTGCACGGTGACTCAAGCTACCCGTCATCGGACGTGTAGGTTCCTACTAGGATGTACACTTCAGAGCCACATTCGTCTATGTCTTTCCCCGCAGACACACGATGTGGGGCCGGATTTATGATGAAGCACACGGGAACGGCTAATTTGGGGGGTGCGGAAGTTCTCGAATGCTCGATTCCAATACCATAGCCACTATAACCAAAGAACCAAGAAACCAACCATAGAAGCACCCTCGGATGGACGGATTGTGGGAAAACCTTTCATTTTCTATATTATGAGGACTTCTGCGCGAGATGGGGCCCATGGGTTTGAGCGGAAGGCGTGTGTGCTTGAGCGTAAGCGATCGCACTTGTGATTTGTTTTCCTATGGTTACAGGCGACGATGCGGAGCGGATGTTTATCTAGAGTGGTAAGCTATTTATTATCAATAATTTATAGTTACTCGCTCAGCTGTCGTGGCCGTGGATAGGGGACGATTTACGGCCAGGCACACGGATTTTACGCCCCGGCACACGCGAGGAGGGGGCGATTTACGGCCAGACCCGTGAGATTTATGGGGAAGCCCACGGGGAGATGGGGGCGCGTGTGGGTTTCATCGTAAGGACAGGAATATTCCATGGAGAGCTCCTATTTCGTGTCCGATAAGGGATTAGGATGAGCATCACACCGCTGAAATTTACCGGGATCAGCAGCTTCTCTGAAGATTTCCAGACGATTCTATCCCGTGCCGTGTCGATCGCCGCGGTGCCTGTTCAGCAACTCCAGAACGATCAGGGCGATATCCTCAGCCGGAAACAAGCGCTCGCGGGTTTACGGAGCACGGTGGCGGACTTGGCCCTCTCGATCGAGGCGCTGGGCGGAATCGGTCAGAATCGCAGCCTGAGCGTTTCGACATCGAATGCGAATCGTGTTTCGGTAACCAACAACAGCGCCGCCGGCAGCGGTGTCTATCACATCACCAACATCACTTCGGTGGCGGCGGCAGCGAACGAGAATTTCGTGACCGGAGTCGACACGCAAGACGCAACCGAAATAGACGCCGACGGCGTGTTGGAACTGGTGTCGGGAACCAACACGTACGCGGTGAATCTCACCAGCGAGACGAATAACCTGCTGGGCCTGCGCAACGCGATCAACAATCTCGGGGCGGGCGTTACAGCGACGATCATCAACTCCGGGGCCGAGATCGGCGCGTACTATCTCTCCATCACGGCGCAACAGCCAGGCGAGACGACGCTTGCTCTTCGCGGAGAGGTAGGCAATGGCGTGAGCAACCTGCTGACAACGGCCAATCAAGGGGCCAACGCCGAGTTTGACCTGAATGGAATCCACATCACCCGGGCTGACAATACGATCTCCGATGTGATTGATGGATTGACGCTGAACATCGTGAGCCAAACCGAAGACGGAGAAGAAGTGACGATCACGGCAAACTCGTCGCGCGGCTCGCTTGCTACCGGAATCAACGACTTTGTTACGGCGTACAATGCCGCGGCCGCCGCCGTGAACGCGCATATCGGTGAGAACGCCGGTATTCTATCGGGCGACCCCGTCCTGCGCCAGATTCAAGGCATGCTGAGGCAGGTGACGGGATATTCCGCGTCCGGGGCCGTCGGCTCGCTGGCCGCGCTTGGCATTGAGCTCGACAAGGCCGGCAAGATGAGCTTCGATACCACCAAGTTCTACTCGCTGAGCACCTCACAGTTTGAGTCGGGGCTGGACCTCATGGGCACTACGCAGAGCGGATTTGGCGCGCTGGCGAAAAAGCTCGACGAGATCACGAATCCCATCACGGGGTTGATCAAGAAGCAGCAGGATTCGCTCGATCTGAGCGATTCACGCATCGACGATCAGATTGCGGCCATTACCGAACGGATTCTCGTGATGCAAAGCACGCTGTCGTTGAAGCTGCAGCAAGCGGATCTTTTGATCAGCCAGTTCAGTTCGCAGCAAAGCCAACTGGATGCAGTCATCAAATCGCTCAACACCGTTTCGTTCGGGAAGGAAAAGGGGTAATGCGGAGTTGGGCGGAGGCGCTGAGCGAACTGGAACGGGCCGACTTTGAAGTGGGGCGAGCCGTTGACGCGGCAGCCGCACACCCGTGGATGGAGCTGCGCGAGAACATCCTGCACATACTAAGCGGCTTGCCACTGGTAGAGGCAGGAGCCATCGAAAGGGTGCGCCTGGTGCAGGCGGCCGAAAGGGGCAGGGAACTCCAAGGCAAGTGGCGCCGCACGCGGGAAATTTTGTGCACGGAGGCGGAAAATGCCTACGCAACGCAACTGCTGGTGCGGGCGCTGGCGCCGGAGCGGCGCGGTCGCCTTGTGAACCTACAGATCTGAGGCGTATGGTTTGCGTGTGGTGGAAGGCGAACCGCGCCAGGCCTTAGGCTTTCGATCCCCCTATTTGTGGGCAGAAAGTTCAATACTTCTCGCAGGTTATACTGGGACAAATGCAGGGAATTTCGCAGGCACCCGAACTGGACCAGACCGGATCGCCTCCCACGCAGAGCTTTCCCTGGGCGCCGCTGCTCTGGTATGGCCTACTAATCGCTGCTCTCTTCGCCGATGTCATTCGGACAATGGTGCGGGAGTGGATGGATGACGAGAGCATGGGGCACGGTTTTTTTGTGCCCTTCGTAAGCCTCTACATCATCTGGCAACTGCGGGACAAACTCATGGCGGTGCCGCTGCGGCCGCACTGGTCGGGCGTTTTGCTGATTACCTGGGGATTTTGCCAGCTCATGCTCGGGTTTCTGGGAGCCGAGTTCTTCGTCATGCGAACGGCTTTGCTCGTCACGATTCTAGGAGTCGTGGTGGCTGTGTGCGGCTGGCCGATGGTTAAGGCGATGTCGTTTCCGCTGTTCCTGCTGTTGTTCATGATCCGCATACCGCAATTGATCTACGGCCAAGTTACATTTCCCTTGCAACTATTCGCCAGCCAAGTGGCTGAGTATACGCTCGGCGCGGTGGGCATTGCGGTGTTGCGCGAGGGGAATATTCTAGAACTGCCGAGCCAAAGACTCTCGGTGGTGGAAGCATGCAGCGGCATCCGGTCACTGTTGTCACTCTCCTTCCTGTCGCTGGTGTACGGGTACTTCTTCGACGAACGGCCTTGGATGAAGTGGGCTCTTCTTGTTGCGACGGTGCCGATTGCAATTATCGCCAATGCCGCGCGGGTTTCCTTGACCGGCATTCTGAGCGAGTTCAATAAAGAACTGGCCACTGGGGTGTACCACACCTTTGAGGGATGGGTTGTGTTTATGGTGGCGCTGGTTGCCTTGCTGGCGGCGCACCAGGTGTTGTCGCGTGGTGTGAACTGGTATCGACTGAGAAGGGCGGTTTAGAGATGAAGTCCATATTCGGGTCCTTTATCGCGAAAGTGGTTTCGCTGGTTCTGGTCTTGGAAATCGCTGCCTACTATGCGTATCCCAAGACGGAGAACACGCCGTTAAGCCAGCCGCTGAGCGAACTGCCGCAACAGATGAAAGATTGGCGGATGACTCAGGAAGTTGCGTTGGATACCGAAGTAGCGGCCGTGTTGCAGGCCGACGATACGCTCAACCGCACGTATGTATCGAATGCCGGCAAGGGGATGACGAATCTGTTCCTGGCGTTCTTCAAGTCGCAGCGCACGGGGGTGGCTCCGCACTCACCCAAGGTGTGTCTGCCCGGTGCGGGCTGGGTGCCGTCGAAGTCGGAGATCCTCGAGATACCGGTGGGCGGCAACGAGAAGATCAATGTCAATTCCTACCTGGTGGCTCGAGGCGAGTATAAGAGCGTTGTCTTGTACTGGTATCAAAGCCCGGGACGCGCCATCGCCAGCGAGTATGAAGCGAAGATCTTTACGGTGCTGGATTCTCTGCGGTACCGGCGTAGCGACACATCGCTGGTGAGGATCATCCAGGCGGTGGACGATTCGGGCGAGGAAGCGACCCTCAAACGAGCGATCACGTTCACGCAGGACACGTATCCGACACTGCGCAAGTATTTGCCGCATCTCTAGAAGCCGGTGGCAAGAAGCTGGTGGGATGGGTGCATGGTGATCGAATCGAGCCGGCGGCGGGGCGTGGGTTTGACGGGAAGCGTTCTTTCACGGTGAGTATCGAACGGAAGCCTGTATGGTGAACACGGCCGCCGAATGGGTGTTCTGGGGTTCACTTGGGCTGATTGTTTATAGCTTTGCCGGCTACCCCATGTTAGTGATGCTGATGGGACTGGTGTGGCCCAAGCCACGCCGCGACGCGAGTCTGGAGCCGAGCGTCTCCATTCAAATTGCCGCCTACAACGAGAGCGGTTCGATCGAGAAAAAGGTACGCGATACGCTCGATCTGGACTATCCGCCGGAGAAGGTGGAAGTGGTGGTGGTATCGGACGGATCCTCCGATGGCACCGATGAGATTATGCGGCGGATCTGTGAGACAGAACCGCGGGTTCGTTTCTTCCGCTTGGGGCGTGGGGGCAAGACGGCGGCGCAGAATTACGGTGCCACGCAGTGCCGCAATGAATTGATTGTTTTTTCCGACGCCACTTCGGTCTACGAGAAGGACGCGTTGCGGAAGCTGGTGTCCTGGTTTGCGGGGGGCGACGTGGCGGCCGTGAGCGGAATCTGCCGCTTCTTCGATCCGGCGCGAGGGCAATCACCGACGGGCCTGCCGCGGTCGATCTATGGCGATCTGGAGCAGGCGATGCGGTTCTATCAGGGCTGCGTGCGGACGGCGACAGCGTGTTCGGGACCGATGTACGCGGTGCGGCGCGAGAGTTATGTGCCGTTGGATCCGCACGCGGTTTCCGACATGATGGAGCCGATCGAGATCGTGCGCACGGGCAAGCGCGTGCTGTATGCGCTGGATGCAGTTTCGTGGGAGGAGACAACCAAGAACATCGGCGATGAATTCAAAATGAGGGTACGCGTGACCACGCAGGGCATCTACGGAGTTATCGACGCGCTGCGGAAACTGCCGCCGTGGCGGTATCCGTGGATTGCGTTTCAGTTGTTCTCGCACAAGTTTTTGAGGTACTTCGTTCCCGTGCCCCTGGCGCTGCTGCTGTTGAGCAATATAGCGATGGTGGCCACCGGCGGGCCGTGGTGGGCGTCTTGGTTGTTGGCTGGGCAGGCGTCCTTTTACGGAGCGACCTTGCTCGCGCTGGTGCTGCCCCCGCATGTACGCCCGTCGCTGTTGACGCTGCCGTTGTACTTTTGCACGTTGAACGCGGCAATCGTGGTGAGTTTCCGCGAGGCGCTACGGGGAAATCGCTTTGCGACCTGGGAAACAATCCGGGATTAATCTAAATGACCCATCTTTGCTACCACGAGATCAGTGCGGGCGATTCGACGTACCTGTACAGCATTCCGGCGGCGAGCTTTGACGAACACGTGAGCGTGGCCGTGGCGCGGGGCGCTTGTGTGACGTTCGACGACGGGCACCGGTCGCAATATGAAAACGGCCTGGCCGCGTTGGAGAGGCATCAGTCGAAGGCGATTTTCTTTTGCACGGCGGGATGGGTGGAGCACGATCCAGACGCCATGACTTGGACACAACTACGCGAGCTGGCGCGGCTGGGGCACCGAATTGCGGCGCATGGGTGGTCGCACAAATTTCTGACGTCGTGTTCCAAGGAGGAACTGGCGCGAGAGTTGCGGCAGGCACGGCTGCATCTGGAGGACGGGCTTGGCCAGAGCGTGGACGCGCTCTCGTTGCCCAATGGGCTCTGGAACCAGCGGGTGCTGGAGGCCTGCACGGAACACGGGTACCGGCAGGTGTTCGGCTCGTACCCGTGGTTTCCGGCCGAAGTGAAGAACAAAAAGGTAGGAGTCGAAGCAGTGGGGCGTATGAACGTGCCAAAGGGGATGGCAGCGGCGAAGTTGGAGGCGGCGCTGCTTGCAGGGCCGGAACGGCAGTGGCTCCCGCGGATGAAAGTGAAGGCGATTTACGCCACGCGCGCGCTGATTGGTGATGAAAATTACCAGCGTTTATGGTGCTGGCTGGCACGGCGAGATCCAGAGGCGGAAGCCCGTCGCGGACAGCCGATTTCAGGGAGTTAAGGCCGTTTTCCGGTGCACGCCCGGTATACTGGCAAGGAGGAGCTACGCCTCTTGTTCCCATCCCCCAAAGCCATGTTATCGGTCGATGTGGAGGACTATTTCCAAGTGGAGTCCTTCACCGACATCGTGAAGCGGGACCAATGGAAATCGCTACCGGGGCGCGTGTTAGACAACACGCGCAAGGTGTTGGATCTGTTCGACGCGTGCGGGGTAAAGGGGACGTTTTTCGTTCTCGGTTGGGTGGCGGACCGTCATCCGGAACTGGTGCGGGAGATCGCCGGGCGAGGTCATGAACTTGCCGTGCACTCCTACTGGCACCGGCTCGTATACTCGCTGGATGGCGAGGAGTTCCGGGCCGATACGAGGAAGGCGAAAGACCTCATCGAGCAAGTCAGTGGCGTGGCCGTGTCCGGCTATCGTGCGCCGAGCTATTCGGTAACGGCGAAGTCTCTTTGGGCGCTGGAGGTGCTGGTCGAAGAAGGGTTCCGCTACGACTCGAGCATCTATCCTATCCATCACGACGTGTACGGAATTCCCGGTGCGCCGCGCAAACCGTTTCTTTACCGCGGCGCGGCGGGCGATCTGGTGGAATTTCCCATTACGACGTTCCGGATGGGCGCCGGGCCCAACATTCCGGTGGGCGGAGGCGGGTATTTGCGGCTATTCCCACTATGGTTCACGCGGTTGGGGATGCGGCGCGCGGCCAGTGACGGATTGACGCTGGTGACCTACATGCACCCGTGGGAGATTGATCCTGGACAACCGAGACTGCCGGGGCGGTGGCTTTCGCAGTTCCGGCACTACCGGAATCTCGACCGGATGGCGGACCGGCTGCGGGTGTTGTGCAGGGAGGTCGACTACCGTCCGGCGCGGGAGCTTTTAGAGGGAATGGACGTATCGGCATTGCCGGTGTGGACGCCACCGGGGCAGCCACATCCCAGCGGCGCGGGTCAACCGGTGGGACGTTAACAAGGGATGAGGCGAAAGGGTTTTCGGTGACAGCAGAACAACGCGTAGTGCGTCCATGCGTGGCGGTCACCGGTGCGGGCGGGTTTCTGGGGCGGTCCATTTGCAAGGCCCTGAGCGTGGTGGCCGATATCGTCGTCTTGGGGCGGGAGAGACATGCCGATTTGCCATACCCGTTCCGGCAGATCGATTTGGACGGAGGCGTTGTGGCCGGCGACGTGTTGGACGGGATCGATAGTGTCGTGCATTCGGCCGGGATCGCGCATATATTTCGTGTGGACGCCGCCGCTGCCGGCTTGATGGACCGGGTGAATGGCGATGCCGTGGGCTTGCTGGCGCGACAAGCGGCGCGGTGTGGCGTGAAGCGGTTTGTCCTGATCAGTTCGGCGGCCGTTTACGGTGGTCCTGGTGACCCGCTGGTAGATGAAAGCTGGCCCTGCCGGCCTGTGGGTCCATATGGCGAGAGTAAGTACAAGGGCGAGCGGTTGGCAGCCGAGGCACTGGCGGGACAGGATACGGCGTTGTCGATCATCCGTCCTGTTACCATCTACGGAGAAGGGGAACGGGGAAACCTGTTGCGGCTGATCCGCACCATCGACTCGGGACGGTTTGTCTGGATCGGACGGGGTACGAACGCGAAGAGCTTGATTCATGTGGAGGATGCGGGCCGGGGGTGCGCTCTGGCGGCTATGGATCTCGAACGCAAGAATGGTCTTTGGAATCTGGGGGGTGGTGTGGTCACGATGAGGGAGATCGTGGATTGCATTGCCGGAGCTTTGAACCGCCGGCCGCCGCGGCTGGCCGTTCCGGAGGGTTTGGCGCGGCTGGGGGCGACCGTTGCTTCTCTTGGCGGCGTGCGCGGCCGGTCCATCGCAAATACGGTCACCAAGTGGCTTTCGCACGATGCGTATGACTGCGGTGCGTTTCAAAGACAGTATTCGTTTGAGCCCGGGGTGGCATTGGAGGAAGGGATCCGGCGTGAAGTGGAGTGGTATCAAACGGCGCCGCGCAGAGCTGCATGATGGATGCAATTGAGCTGGCGATGCT
The DNA here is from genome assembly GCA_964449665.1 of uncultured Solibacteraceae bacterium. GTDB lineage: Bacteria > Acidobacteriota > Terriglobia > Bryobacterales > Bryobacteraceae > JAFLBB01. The sequence continues at coordinate 591 of CAYUZM010000008.1, read as the reverse complement.
GGCGGGCGTATCGTTTGCCGCCGCGACTCTGTTGACGTTCCGGCTGCGCGCCTATGCGGTCGCTCAGGGAATGATGGACCGTCCCAACGAGAGAAGTTCGCACGTGGTGAAGACACCACGGGGCGGCGGGGCGGCGATTGTCATCGTGACCTTGTTGAGTTTGGCGTACATAGGGTGGTCCGGCGCGGCACCCTGGCGATTGTGCGCGGTGGTGGGTGGGGGTGGGTTGCTGGTGGCGCTGGTTGGCTGGGTAGACGACAGGCGCGGACTACCGGCCAGCACGCGATTTCTGGCGCACCTCGCGGCATCGGTGGCAGTGACGTTTGAAATTGGGTTCGTTCAGGAATTGCCCCTGGGCGCCGTAACTCTGCCGCTCGGTTGGGTTGGTTTCGTAATCAGTGTTCTAGGAGTGGCTTGGTTGATCAATCTGACCAACTTCATGGATGGCATTGATGGCATCGCGGCGAGCCAGGCGGCGTTCGTGCTGCCGGCGTCGTTCTTCCTGGCAGGCACACGGGATGGAGCGATGAGCGTGGGACTGGCCACGGCGGCGGCCGGGTGCGGGTTGCTGGGGTTGAACTGGCCGCCTCG
>CAYUZM010000007.1:0-22940 GCA_964449665.1 uncultured Solibacteraceae bacterium | reverse complement strand
CACCACGGCATCGGTCACCAGCGAGCAGTTGCCCGTCTGCACCGCGCGCGGAATCACCGTGTTCTGCGTGCCGTTCTTTGCGCTCACCTCGCAGCCGAAGCCCACGCAGTGCGGGCAGGCGATGCAGCCCGGACGGCCCGCCCGGGTCACGGAATTGATCGCCATCGGAATCGGAAACGGATGCCAGCCTTTCTTTTTCGCGCCCGCGGCGAGAACGGTTGCTTCCCGGTTGAACGGCAGCGGTGGCATCGGATAGGCCCTCTTGCGCGCACCTTCAAACGGGTTCGCGCCCGCCTTGCCCGATACGCCAATCTCATGCTCGGCCTTTTCGTAGTACGGTTCCAGTTCTTCGTAGCTGAGCGGCCAGTCTTCGAGCGTCGAGCCGGCGACAAGACCGTAGGTCGAGAGCATCTTGAAGTCTTTGGGATGGAACCGCCACGCCATGGCGCCGTAGCTCGCCGTGCCGCCTCCGACGCAGGCCGCGACGTTGTTGTAATTCGCCTCGCTCGGCAGTGTGTTCACGAACTGGCCCGTGAGCGGACTGCGAATCATCCGCGAATGATTCTCGTCGTCCGGACCAAACGCGTTCCCCAGCACCGTCGTCCGCTGGCTGCGCAACTCATCGTGTCCGCTCTCTTCGAACGGTATTTGGCGTCCGCGTTCGAGCAGCGCGACGCGAAAACCCGCTTGGGCTAGCACGTACGCCACCACGCCGCCGCCGGCGCCCGCACCCACCACGACAACATCGACCGGATCGAGCTTCATCGCGGGCCTGCTTTCGGCGCCTCATGCGCGCCGTGCGATTTCCCGTTCATCACATCTTCAATGCGCAACATTTTCCACGATGCCTGTTGCAGGTTCCCGCCGTGCTGCGGCGAACCGAAATAACCTTGCAGAGTAAGGTCGTAGATCAGGTCGAAGATCGGCCGCAACGCCGGCACATTTCCAGCCGCGATTCCATCGATGAACTTCTTCTGTTCCTCCGGCTTCAGTAAAAGGAAGCTGCGCCCTTCGAACTGATGCTTGGCGACGGAGCTGAATGTGAGCAGCCCCGCGCGCCATACTTCGAGCTTGTACTTCAGCGGCCCCTGCATCTGTTTGTCGATGTAGTAAACCACGCCCGCGTCGCCGGCGCCCGGGAATTCGTCCGGCGGAATCAGAACGTTGGCGATAATTTCAATCAGCTTGGCGCCGTTGGGCGTGAAGAAGCCAAGCTGCGGCGGATCGGCCGGACCTTGAGCCTCAAGTGGGAGTACAAATGCGGCCATTGCTGCCGCGGCTTCGCGTCTGGTCATGGGTATAGTGCTACGGGTCCCATGCTAACCTGAATTTATCCCTGCTTTCATGGGCGATCCATCCTCAGCGCCAAATTCTGAACTGCCTTACAACGACTCCCGGGCGGCGCGAGCCTTCACGCGGCTCGTTGCCATCATGGCTCGTCTGCGCGGCGAAAACGGCTGTCCGTGGGATCTCGAACAGACGTTTGATTCCATCAAGCCGTACACGCTCGAAGAGACCTACGAGGTGCTCGATGCCATTGACCGGAAGGACTTCGAGGGCCTGCGCGAAGAGCTGGGCGACTTCATGTTGCAAGCGGTTTTCTACGCGCAGATGGCCTCCGAACAAGGACTGTTCCGTATCGAGGACTCGCTCGACACGATCAATGAGAAGCTTGTCCGGCGGCATCCGCACATCTTCGGCGACGTCAACGCCGAAACGGCTGACGAAGTCTTGGTGAACTGGGACGCGATCAAGAAACAGGAGAAGGCGGAGAAGGGAATCGCCGAGGCCAGCCTGCTCGATGGGGTTCTGCGTGCCGCGCCTGCTTTGGTCGAAGCGCAGGAAGTGAGCCGCCGCGCCGCCAAAGTGGGCTTTGACTGGCCTGAGGCGAGCCAGGTGATCGATAAAATCCGCGAGGAGTTAGAGGAGCTGCAGGACGCGCGCGCCTCCGGCGACCGCGATCACACGGAGGAGGAGTTTGGCGACCTGCTCTTTTCGGTGGTCAACCTCGCGCGGTTCTACAAGGTCGACGCGGAACAGTCGCTGCGCAAGGCCAATGCGAAGTTCCGGCGCCGCTTTGCCCATGTCGAACGCGCTCTTGCTGCTGACGGAAAGCAGGTGCATCAGGCAACGCTGGAGGAGATGGAAGCCAAGTGGGCAGAGGCGAAACAGTCGTTATGAGTGCAACGCAAAATTCGGCGGGCATCGCCGTACGGGCGCTTCACGAACCGCTGGAGATGGACGAAGCGGTCGAGTTGCAGCGGCAAATTTGGGGCTTCGAAGACGTGGACCTGCTGCCGGCGCGGCTCTTTGTGGTCGCCACCAAAATCGGTGGGCAGGTTTTCGGCGCGTACGACGGCGCGCGCATGGTCGGCTATTGTCTGGCCATACCGGGGCTCAAGCCGGGAGGCCGCTTTTACCTGCATAGCCACATGCTCGGCGTGCTTGACACCTATCGCGACAGGGGCGTCGGCAAGAGTCTGAAGCTCGCGCAGCGCGACGATGCTCTCGCGCGCGGCGTCGATCTGATGGAGTGGACCTTCGATCCGCTGCAGATCAAGAACGCATTTTTCAACATGGAGCGCCTCGGCTGCGTTGTGCGCCGCTTCGTGCGCAATCAATACGGCATCACCTCCAGCAAGTTCGATCAAGGCATGCCCACCGATCGCTGTACCGCCGAGTGGTGGTTGAATCATCCGCGCGTTGCGGCGACGCTGGCCGGCGCCCCGCCGCCCAAGCCGAACATCGAGCGGCGCATCGAAGTTTCTCTTGCGATTCCAGACTGGCGGCGTGACGACCCGAAGCGCGCTCGCGATGCTCAGGCGCGCATCAGCGATGCGTTCGAAGAGTATTTCCAACTGGGCCTTTCCGTCGTGGGTGTCGAGCGCGGCGAGCAGTCCGGTGCCTACCTGCTCGGCAAGTGGTCCCCTGAGGAGTAAAGAGCTACGATGTCTTTTTCTATCGATCGCGTCATCCTGCGGCAGATCAAAATGCCGCTCGTGCATTTCTTCGAAACCAGCTTCGGCCGGACGTACGAACGCCACATGGTGATCGTGGAAGTCCAGAGTGAAGGCCTCTCAGGCTGGGGAGAAGTCACCGCTGGCGAGAATCCGTTCTACAACGAAGAGTGGACCGAATCCGGCTGGCGCATCGTGCGCGACTACGCCGCGCCGCGCATTGTCGGGCACAAATTGGAATCGGCCGAAGGCGTTGCCCCGCGCACCGCACACATTCGCGGCCACAATATGGCTCGCGGCGGCCTGGAGGTTGCCGTGTGGGATCTCGAAGCCCGCCGCAACAACGTGCCTTTGTGGAAACAGATCGGCGGCGGTGCGCGACGCGAGATTCCGTGTGGCGTGTCGATCGGCATCCAGGACAGCGTCGCCCAATTGCTCGAGAAGATCGAGACGGAGTTGAATGCCGGCTACCAGCGCATCAAGATCAAGATCAAACCAGGTTGGGACGTTGAGGTCATTCGCGAGGTGCGCAAGAAGTTTCCCAACATCCTTCTGATGGGCGACGCCAATTCCGCTTACACGCTGGCCGACATCGACCGTCTGAAAGCGCTCGACGAGTTCGACCTCATGATGCTCGAACAGCCGCTGGCGCACGACGAGATCATCGACCACGTGCAATTGCAGGCCGCGCTGAAGACGCCCATCTGCCTGGACGAGTGCCTGCGCAACGCCCATCAAGCCGAACAGGCGATCCGCATGAACGCCTGCCGCATCATCAATATCAAGCTGGGCCGTGTGGCCGGCTTCGCCGAAGCGAAGAAGCTCCACGACGTCGCGCAGGCGCATGGCATTCCCGTTTGGTGCGGCGGCATGCTCGAAAGCGGCATCGGCCGCGCTCACAATATTGCGCTTGCCTCGCTTCCCAACTTCACACTCCCCGGCGATGTTTCCGCCAGCAAGCGCTATTGGAAGCGCGACATCATTGAGCCCGCCGTGGAAACCACCCCGGCCGGCACGATCACCCTTCGCGGTGAGCCCGGCTTCGGCTACGCCATCGACCGCGACTTCCTGCAGAGCATCACCATTCGGGAGGAGACAGTCGCTTGAGCGACTCTGGCTCTACCCATCCCGGCAATACCCGCCTCTATGCCCTGCTCGGGCTGATGTTGCTTCTGTGGTCGGCGAACTACATCGTGGGCAAAGTGATCATGCGCGAGGTCCCCGGCATCCTCGCCAGTGGACTGCGGCTGCTGTTCTCCACCATCGGCATGATCCCCATCTACATTTGGTCGCGCGGACGCGGATTTTCGCAGCCCCATCCGTCGCGGTCGCTGATGAAACTGGCATTGCTCGGAATCGTCGGCGTCGGGCTGAATCAGCTCACGTTTCTGGCCGGGCTGGGCCGCACGAGCGTCGGCCATGCGGCGCTCATCATTGCGCTTACGCCTGCGCTCGTCTTGGGTATCGCGTCACTGGTCGGCCTGGAACGGGTGACGCGTTGGAAAGTGGGCGGACTCTGCCTCGCCGTCTCTGGTGTCGGTGTGCTCCAAGTGAATCCAGGCAAGCTGGAAGGCGCCACACTGTTGGGCGACTTCCTCATGTTTCTATGCGCGCTCTCGTTTGCGATCTTCACCGTCGCCGGCAAACGCATTACGGCGCGCTTTGATACCGTCACCGTTACCACGTTCGCCTACGCCGCCAGCGGCCTCACGGTTTCTCCCGTCATCCTCGCCTACTATCGCGATTTCCCATTTAGCTCCGTCAGTGCCGCCACGTGGATCAGCCTCATCTACATGGCGTGGATCCCCTCGCTGCTCGGTCTTTCGATCTACTACTACGCGCTGCGCCACATTCCGGCCTCGCGCGTGTCGCTGCAAAGCTACGCGCAGCCTTTGGTTGCCACGCTGCTTGCCGTCGTCATTCTTGGCGAACCCGTTACCTTCGGCCTTCTTGCCAGCGGAGGCCTCGTCTTGAGCGGCGTCTTCGTCGCGGGACGGCACTAGATGCGCGAGTTCTGGCGCCTCCTTCTCCGCAATCGCAACTACCGCTATACATGGTTCGGCCAGATCGTCAGTGAGATCGGCGACCACTTCAACACCATCGCCGTCTTTCACCTTGCCCTGGAGATGACCGGTTCCGGTCTGGTCGTCAGCGGCGTTCTGCTGTCGCGCGCGGTTGCCGTTGTCTCGGCGGGGCCGCTTGCCGGCGTCCTGCTGGACCGGCTCGACCGCAAGCGGCTCATGATCCTAAGCGACCTGTTCCGCGCCGCGATCGCCATTTGCTTCCTGCTCGCGCTGCGCTTTCCCCACACTTCGCTGCTCTACCTGCTGAGCTTCCTGCTGATGTTCGCTTCGCCGTTCTTCACCAGCGGGCGCGCCTCCATCCTCCCCGTCATCGCCAGCAAGGACGAACTGCACACCGCGAACTCGCTCACGCAAACAACGCAGTGGACGGCGCTCACGCTCGGCACCTTGCTCGGCGGCACCAGCGTGATGGGCTTCGGCTACGCGGCGGCGTTCCTGTTCAACGCGGCGTCATTTCTGGTCTCGGCCTACTGCATCTCGCGGCTCGGCGTAGAGGGCTCGTTCGTCGCGCGCCGTGCCTCCGAAAAAGCGCGCAAGAAGGCTAAGCCACTAGAGGAATACATCGATGGCCTGCGCTACCTGCGCGGCATTCCTCTGCTGTTCGCGCTGGCGCTGGTCAACGTCGGTTGGGCCAGCGGAGGCGGTACGGCACAGGTGATGTTCAGTCTTTTCGGCGAGAAGGTCTTCGCGCGCGGCGCGGCGGGCACGGGCATCATTTGGAGCTGCGCCGGTGTTGGCCTGCTCTGTGGCGCACCGCTGGGCCATTACCTCGGACACAGGCTCGGCTTCAGCGCCTACAAGCGCGCCATCGCCATCTGCTACTTCGTCCACGGGCTCAGCTACATGCTCTTCGCGCAGGCGGGAAACTTCTGGGCGGCGTGCTTCTGGATCGGTGTGTCGCGCGCCGCCGTGGGCACCACCAGCGTTCTCAACATGGCAAAGCTGCTGCGCCACGTCGACGACGGCTACCGGGGCCGTGTCTTCTCCACCATGGAGTCTCTTAACTGGGGCACGATGATGCTTTCCATGACGGCGGCCGGGGCGGCGTCCGAATATTTCCCGGTTCGCACCATTGCCACCGTGGCCGGCGCCTTGAGCGGCTCCACCTCGATATTCTGGGCATTGGCCAACTGGCGCGGCAAGATCCCGGAGCCGCCCGCGGCGGGCCATCACAAGGACGAGGAGAAAGAGGAACGCTACCATGGCGAAGCCAGCAGTTGACGCGCCATTCGATCTCGCCGGCAAGCGCGCGCTCGTTACCGGTTCGGCGCAACGCATCGGCCGCGCCATCGCGCTTCGATTGGCGCGGGAAGGCGCGCAGGTTGCCATCCATTACTCGGCATCGCGCGCCGAGGCGGAAGCAACGGCTGGCGAGTGCGCGCAGCTCTCCAAACTTCCTTCTCTCCTCTTGCAAGCAAAGCTGGAACACGTCGCGGGAATCGCGAAGATGTTCGCTGCCATCGAGTCGCAATGGGGCGGCCTGGACATCCTCGTCAATAACGCCGCCCGCTTCACGCGGCGCAACGTAATGAACATCACCGAATCCGATTGGGACGAAGTGCACGCCGTGAATTTGAAGGCCACGTTCTTCTGCGCGCAACACGCGGCGCGCCTCATGCGAAATGCCGGCGTGCCGGGCCGCATCGTCAACATGAGTTCGCTCGGGGGGCTGCAGGCATGGGCCGAGCATGTCCACTACAACGCTTCCAAAGCGGGCGTCATCCACATGACCCGCGCGCTGGCGAAGGCTCTCGCCCCGGACATCACGGTGAATTCCGTCGCCCCCGGCTTCATCCCTTTCGACGATCGCGACTATTCGCAAACCAACGAGGGCCCGGTGGCGCTCACGCCGGTGCAACGCCCCGGACGCGCCGACGAGATCGCCGACGCGGTTGTCTTCTTTGTCCGTTCGGCCAATTACATCACCGGCCAAACGCTCGCCGTGGATGGCGGATTGAGCATCCGCTAGAACTCGATGGAGGCGAAGATTTCGCTCGGCTGCTTGCCAAAAGCGCGGCAGATGGCCAGCATGCTCTCGATGCTCGGCAGGTGCGCGCCGCGTTCGATCGAACTGATCTGCGAAACGCTCAGTTTCGTGATGGATGCAAGGTCCTTCAATGACCAGTCGCGTTCGGTCCTCAGGAGTTTGATGCGGTGGCCCAGGCGCTCGCGCAGCCGGTCCAGTTGCGTCCGCCCCAACCCGAACGTCTCCATCGCGTTGCTCAGCACCGCACGCAGTTCGGCCAGCGAAAAAGGCTTCGAGAGATAGTCGAACACCTTCTTCTTGAAGGTCGTGCGCATGTCTTCCAGCGACGGGAATCCGGTGATCACAATTACGCACAGATTCGGCCAGCGCGCCAGCAACTGGTCCATCACCTCGCTGCCCTGGAACTCGCCCATCTTCATGTCGAGCAAAACAATATCGGGGATTCGCGTTTCGGCGGCCTCGAACAGATCCTTGGGCAGCGCGAACGTCCGTACGTTGTAAAGGCCCTCGTCGCGCAACAGATCTTCCACGTAGGTGCGGAAATCGGGGTCGTCGTCCAACACCGACACGTCCACCAGCGTGGCGTCAACTATTTCTTCGGCGGCTCGAACTTCCGGTTTCCCTGGATTCATGTCAGCGATGACTGTACAAGAGTATCAGCCTCCACTCTTTTCTCCGGAGCCACGGGCAGCTTCACCTCGATCCGCGCGCCGCCCTCGGCGCGATTTTCAGCGCGGATCGATCCATGGTGCTGCTGCACGATTCCTTCGGCGACGGTCAGTCCCAAACCCGTTCCGCGCGCGTCCAGCCGTGTGGTCACGAATGCGTTGAAGATGTTGGGCAGCACGTCTTCGGGAATGCCGAGCCCGTCATCCTCGACGGAGATCACCTGCACTTCGCGACCGTCCTCCCTACGTTGCTCGGCTCGCACCCGCACGCAACCGGCCGAGCCTACGGCGTTCAACGCGTTACGCAGCAGGTTCACGAACACCTGAATCAAGCGGTCCTGGTTTCCATACACCGCCGCTGCCTCTTGCACCTCGTTCACAAAACGGATCTCGCCCGCTTTCTCGTCGATACCCACCAAGCCCCACGATTCCTCGATCAGCCCGCGCAATGGGATCGGCGAGAAGTGGTCCTTGCGCACGCGCGCGAAATCGAGCAGGCTCTCGCTGATCTTGCGCAGCCGCCTCGCCACGCGCAGCATGCGCGCCAGCCGGTCAATGGTGGCCGCGTCGCGCGCCGTCTCCATTAGCTTCTCGATCGAACCGTGCAGCACCGCGAGCGGCGTATTCATCTCGTGCGCCACGCTTGCGCTCAGCATGCCGAGACTGGCCAGGCGGTCCTGCTCCACCATGGTCCGCCGGGCCGCTTCGAGCATGTGGTTCTTGCGCGTCAGGTCTTCGTTGGCCGCCTCCACCTGCAACATCGCCAACTGCAACTCGGCCTCATGCCGGCGCAACTCGTCTTCATGCCGCCGCAACTCCGCCACGCTTGCGTTGCGCGAGCGCATGATCTGCCCGATCTCGTCGCCATAGATTTCGGACTCGTCGACCATCTCGCTGTCGCGCAGCCCCTCTTGCACGGCCTCATCCGCCCGCATGATGGCGTGAATCGGCCGGTACACATAGCGCGGCATCACCAGCAATTCGAGCAACAGCACGGCCAGCACATAGACGATGCCCAGCACGGCGAACAGCGTCCAGCGAGCGCGGCTCAGCACGTCTTCATAGAAACGGTAAGGCAGGCGGATGCGGCGAAACTCTCCTGTCTCCGGCCAGTAGCGGAACGCGTAGGAGCGGTCGGCGGGATCGATGCGCACAACAGCCGGATTCGTTCGCAGGTAGCCGCGCAGCCCGGGCGGGACGTTGAGTTGGTCCGGATCGCCCTGCCGGTAATCGTAGACCTCGAGCTCGGGGTGCGAACTGCCCTGAGAGAAGAGCCTGGTAATGAGGTTGATCTCGCGCGCCCGAGCCTGCAGAATGCGCTGCTCGAGCAACGGCATCAACGAAAAGTAGACCGCGCAGGTGAGCACGATGAAGAAGATATTGTGCAACACCATCAGCTTCGGCCGCACCTTAAGGTCGCCGAAGAGCCTGCCCAGCCTGCGTGCGCGCGCTCTCACTCTATTTCGAGGATAATGCACCTAAGCGTGATGAGATGGGTGAATGGTGTTTTGTGTATGGCGGCGTATGCTGTCTCGTGCGGCAGACCCGCGCCGCCTTTGCCCGAGGTGAGTCTGGATGGCTTTGGGCCGGCCGCGCGCCAGGCCATCGCCGAGGCGCAGACGCGCGCCCGATCAGCCCCTTCCGATCCCTCGTTAGTGGGCCGTTTCGGAATGCTGCTCCACGCGCACGATCAACTGGAGCCGGCCGCCGCCGCATACGCCCGCGCCGAAGCCCTGCAACCGGCAAACGCCGCCTGGCCCTACTATCAGGCGGACATCGCGGCCACTCTCGGCCGGCACGCGGCCGCGCTCGCCGCACTCGAACGCGCGCTTGCAATTCGTCCCGGCGACCGGCCGGCGCTGGTTCGCCGTGCGGACATGCTGCGCCAACTGAGCCGTCTTGAAGAGAGCGAAGCCGCCCACCGCCAGTTGCTCGGTGAGCAACCGGAAGACGCCACGCTGCTCTACGGTCTGGGCCGCGTCCTGTCCGCGCGCGGACAGGATACTGAGGCAGTGGCGATTCTGGAATCGGCCTGCCGGACCGCGCCCGATTTTGGCGCCGCGCACTTTGCTCTCGCCAACGCGCTTCGCAGAACGGGCAAGCTCGATCAGGCGGCGCATCACATGAGGCTCGCTCAGTTCCACGAACGAAGCGCACCCGCGGCGCTCGACCCGCTCATGTCGGAGGTTGGCGAACTAAGCCAAAGCGCGGCACGGTATCTGCGCACGGGTGCCAGGCTCGATCGGGAAGGGAAACTCGAGGAGGCGATCGCGGCCCATCGCCGCGCGCTCGAAATCGATCCTTCTTCCGCGCAGGCGCACACCAATCTCATCAGCCTCTACGCGCGCGCCGGCAAGCCCCAACTTTCCGAAGCGGCCTATCGTGCCGCCCTTGCCACGGGGAGCGGCCTTGCCGACGCCCACTACAATTTCGGGATTGTATGTTTTCAGTCCGGCCGCCGCGCCGAGGCCATAGCGGCTTTTGAGAAGGCTCTCGCGGCCAACCCGCAGCACTCCGGCGCCCATACGAACCTCGGCTTCCTCCTGACCGCACGCGGCGACACGGCTTCCGCCGCGAGGCACTTCGAACAAGCCCTCGCCGCTGACGCGTCCAACCGCCTCGCTCATTTCCATCTCGGGCGCATCCTCGCCAATCAACGCCGGTATCCCCAAGCGATTGCCCACTTCGAACAATCGCTCACGCCTGAGGATGAAGCCACGCCGGGATACCTCTACGCTCTCGGCATCGCACAAGGCCGCTCCGGCGACCATGCCGGCGCCAAAGCGACACTACTGCGCGCCAACTCTCTGGCCGTCCGATTTGGCCAATCGCCGCTGGTGGCCATGATCGAAAATGACCTGAGGCAATTGCATCGCCGGGGCGTGCGATGAAAACCGCCGCTCTTGCCGTTGCCGTTCTCGCGGCCGGTTGCACGCAGCGCAACCCCACTCCGCCGCGCGGAGACTGGTTCACCGATATCGCCGCCCAATCGGGCATCGAATTTCATCACGACGCCGGCAGGAAGGGCGATTTCCATATGCCCGAGATCATGGGCGCCGGTTGCGGGCTCGTGGATACGGACAACGATGGCGATCTCGACGCCGTCCTCGTCCAAAGCCACGGCGGGCCGCACGAACTATTTCGCAACGAGCTTATCCCTACCGGCTCGCTCCGCTTCACCAGGCTCGATGGCGCACTTGGAAACGTGAGCGGATATGGCATGGGCGTCGCTGCAGGCGACTTCGACGGAGACGGCCTCACCGATCTTTTCATCAGCCAATTCGGCGACGATCTCCTGTTGCGCAACCAGGGCGGCAATAGCTTTGTCCGCGCCATGGCGGGCGTGGGCGATGCGCGCTGGTCCACCAGTTCCGCATTTCTCGACTATGACCGCGACGGCCGGCTCGACCTGTTCGTCCTTCACTATGTCGACTTCACCTATCGCAACCACGTCCGATGCTCCACGCCCGCGGGCTTGCCCGACTACTGCACACCGCGAGCCTACCGGCCCGTCGCCGCCACGCTCTACCGCAACGAAGGAAATGGACGCTTTCGCGATGTATCGATCGCATCCGGAATCACCGCTGCGCTGGGCCCCGGCCTGGGCGTTGCGGTGATCGACGCCAACGACGATTCGTGGCCTGATCTATTCGTCGCCAACGATTCCATGGCCAATCTCCTGTGGATCAACATCGGCGACGGTACCTTTCGCGAGGAAGGCCTGCTTTCGGGCACCGCCCTCAGCGAAGACGGTATCGCCAAGGCCGGCATGGGCGTCGCCGCCGCCGATTATGATTCCGACGGTGACGAAGATCTGCTCGTCCTGAATCTCAAACAGGAAGGCGCGAGCGTCTTCCGCCGCGACCGTCCGGGCCAGTTCACAGACGCCTCGCCTGTCACGGGCATCCGCGCCGCCACATATCCATTCACCGGCTTCGGAACCGGCTGGTATGACTTCGATCACGATGGCCGCCTCGATCTGTTTGCCGCCAACGGCGGCGTCGTTCGTGTTGGCCCCAGCCTCGACAGCTTCCGGCAGCGCAACCAACTTCTGCGGGGCAGGGAGGGCGCAACCTTCTCCGACGTATCCACGCATGCCGGCCCGGCACTGCTGCTCGAAGAGGTGAGCCGTGGCGCCGCGTTCGGCGACGTCGATAACGACGGCGACATCGACATCCTCGTCTCGAACAACAATGGCCCGGCGCGCCTTCTGCGCAACGAACGCGGTGCTTCGGGCCACTGGCTTCTCGTGGATGTGCAGCCATCCAACGGCGCCGTCGTGCGGCTTAACCGCCGTGGCGCGCCGCCGCTCGTCCGCCGGGCGCGCGCCGAGGGGAGCTATCTCTCCTCAAGCGATCCCCGAGTTCACTTCGGGCTTGGCAGCGCGGCGGACTACGAGAGCATCACCATCACATGGCCTGGTGGCGCCGTGCGCAGACTGCCCGGCGGCGCGGCCAATCGCATCATTCACGTCCGTCAGGGGAGCGCACGGTAGTCGCGCAGAATCGTCCGCACCCGCTCCAGTGGCAGCGCCTCCACCGTGCGTCCATTGCCTGTCACCGCCGTCGCGCGAAAGAGCGAGTTCAGAATCGCCTCCTCCGCTGCTTCGATCGCTGCCAGGAACAGCGGCGAGATGTCATCGTTTGCCATCGGCGGAACGCCGCGCGCGGTCGAAAATGCAATCGCGTAATCGCCGCTTCCATTTGATCCGGCCGCGCCCGTGCGTGCCAGGCCCATGATGGCGCGCAAGCCGAGCCGCCGGAGATTGCGATGCTCCACGGGCGCGTCGGTCGCCACCACCAGAATGATGCTGCCATCCGCCCCGGCCGCGTTCGCTCCTTCCCGCTGCAGCGCACGCCCCACGGGAACCCCCGCGATGAGCAGGTCACCGCCGAAGTTGGATTGCACCAGCACACCTACTGTGTGCCCTTGCGGCGTCTTCCGCGAAGCGGTTCCGATCCCGCCCTTGTATCCGAACGCGACGGTGCCCGTCCCCGCGCCCACGCTCCCTTCCTCCACTGCACCGCCCTTGGCCTCGCGTATCGCCGCCAGCACATGCTCACGCGTGACCGGCCGCGACCGGATGTCGTTCAGCCCGCCATCGTTCGTTTCGCCCACGAGAGCATTGAACGACCGCACATTTTCGTTGCCCGGCAGCGCCAGCATGTAGTCCAGCACCGCGTCGGCTACCCGTGGAACGTTGAGCGTGGACGTGAGGCAGATGGGCGATTCGATCTCGCCCAACTCGTTCACCTGCGTCGAACCCATCAGCTTGCCGAAAGCGTTGCCGATGAAAACAGCGCCCGGCACCTTCTCTCGAAATAGATTGCCCCCGTGCGGCAACACAACGGTTACGCCGGTCCTCACGCGCTCGCCCGCAATGACCGTCGCGTGTCCCACGCGGACGCCCGCGACGTCGGTAATGGCGTTCAACGGTCCCGTGGGAAGCGTTCCCAACCGCAGTCCGAACTCGCGAGCACGGGGCCTTTGCGGCTGTGCGCTCGCGCGCGCCCAATGAAAAAGGAGGCAGGCCGTAGCCTGCCTCCTGGTGATCTGCATTCCTCTACTTTAGAACTGAATGCGCAACCCAAGCCGGAACGACCGTTCGTCGCCCTGTTCGCGGCCCGTATTCGTGATGCCGGTGACTTCGAAGACGCCCTGGCGGAACGAGCCGTCGGGGTTCAGTGTCAGGTTGGCGATGTTGTTCGACGGGTTGGCGAAGTGTGGCGTGTTCGTTGCGTTGAACGCCTCGCCCTTGAACTGAATCTTCACACGCTCGGTAACGCTGAACGTGCGGAAGATGCCCAGGTCGAGATTCACCAGCCCTGGTCCCATCAGCGTGTTCAGCCCCGAGGTGCCGAACCGCGGCTGCGTCACGCGGGCGAACGCCGTGTAGTCGTAGAACGCCTGTCCGCGGCCGACGCCGCCCAGTTTCTTGACTTCCGATTTCACCTGGTCGGCCTGCTGCGAACTGCCCGGCAGGTTCAAGGAAGCGCCGTCGGAGGCCACCGTGAACGGACCTCCGCTCGTCAATCTCGTCATCGCGTTCACCTGCCAGCCGCCCAGAATCGCCGCCGCCGCGCCCGAGTTTGCCAACCGCTTGCCACGGCCGATCGGCAACTCGTAAATCACGTTGTTGGTGAAGTTAAACCGGCGGCTGAAGCCCATCTCCGCGCTGTTCAGGAACATCGCATCCAGTTTTTGAATGGATGGCCCGCCGTCGGAGTTGTCGTTGCAGCAAACGCCCACCGCCTTTGACCAGGTGAACGCGTTGTTGATCTGCAGTCCGTTGGCAAAGCGCCGTTCCAGGGTTGCCTGCAGTGCGTTGTACTTCGTGTGGCCCACTGGCGTGATGAGCTGCGTGGTAACGGTGCGGCCGTACGGTGCGGCAAAATACGGCCGTCCCGGGTTACCCGCTCCTACTACCTGCCCGGCATTCAAATCCAAATTGTTCAACTGCTTCACCTGTCGCGTTCCGACGTAGCCGATTTGGCCGATAAAGCCCTTGCCCAACTCGCGCTGAATCGTAAAGTTCCAGCTCATGATGTAGCTGCGGTTGAACTCGTCGCCCGCCGAAACCACTGCGTAGTTCGCCGGGATGTTGATGGTGCCGTTGCCGAGATCGGGCTTCGGAATCAGCGGGATGCCCTGTTCGATCCGGCTCGCCGGTTGGAACGCGTTGGGCGCCTGCGTGTTCAACACCACCAGAACCGGATAGTTCGTGCGCAGCGAACGCGCGATGTTCCACGGATCCCAGTTAATGCCAAACCCCGTGCGCACCACAGTCTTGTCGTTCGCGCGCCAGGCGATGCCCAGGCTCGGCGAGAAAGTCTTCTTCGATACCTTCGTCCCGCAATCCTCGGGAACGCTGCCCACGCCGCAAATCAGCATCTTATTGTTGGCGAAGTCATACCGTTCCATGCCGCGATCCGCGCGCGTCGGCATCGGGAAGTATTCCCAGCGTGCACCCAACGACAGCGTAATATTCCGCGTCACGCTCCACTTGTCCGAAATGTAGGTATTGAACATCGTGGACCGCGTCGTGTACATATCGTCCACTTGCAGCAGCGTGCCGTTGTTCGTCGGTAAGCCGAACAGGAACGTGCCGAACGAGTTGTACTCGTTGGAGGCGTCGCCGCCGTTGCGCAGAGTCGGTCCGCCGCCGAAATCGAAGCCGCCCTGAGCGCCGTGGTTCGATCCGCTGAATTCAGGCTGGTTGTGGTTCAGGTGAATGCGGAAGTAGTCCGCGCCGAAGCGCAGCGTATGCTTGCCCATAATCTTTGTCGCGTTGGCCACGTATTGAAACTGCGGATCGTGCCGGTAGTAGGGCATGAACGCATCCGGCACGCCGAGCGTCGCGAAGTTGGCGATCGTGAAGCGCGGCCAGCCTCCTTCGAACCGCCGCGTGCCATTGGTTCCGGGAATGCCCAGGAAATCTTTGCCCAGGTTCTCGTCCAATCGCGGTTGTTCCACGTTGGTATCCATCAGCGTGTAGCCGAAGTGGGCGTCCACGATGAACGTCGGGCTGATCAGGAAGTTGTTCGCCACGGTAAATGTGGCCGTCTTGCCGAAGCCGCTCCCCACGTTGCCGCCCGCGCCGGAGATGGGCGCGCCAATCAACTGCCCCAGCGAGCCCTGGTTGTCCATCGTGTAGTCGAGAATCGAGAACCGAACCCAGCTTTTCCATTTCTCGGTGATGTCGAAGTTGAACTTCGTGTCCAGCGTCTTGCGGTCATAGAGATAGCCGCCGGTTGCGAGGTAGTTGTTCGCCAGCACATCACCTGACTGATTCGGTGTCGGAATCAGGGGCAGCATCTTCGCGATAATCGGGCTGATGCGGGCAGACGGGATGATGTTTCCCGGCAGCGGAGTTTTGCCCGTTCCATCCGGATTGCCGGTCGACGGGTCGTAGACGATGCGCGTCGAAGCCGAGAGGTTGCCGCCTTTCATCGCCGTCGTGGGTAATGTCGCAAAGCGCTGCGCATACTCGCGGTCCGTCGTGCCCTCGTAGCTCAGGAAGAAGAAGATTCGATCCTTCTTGATTGGGCCGCCGAACGTGCCGCCGAACTGGTTGTAGACCAGCTTCGGATTCCGCGCGCCGGGAGGATTGAAGAACGGTTTCGCCTTCATGCCGTTGTTGGAGTTGTACCAGAAGCCCGAACCGCGAAAATCGTTCGTGCCGCTCTTGATTTGCACGTTCACCGATGCGCCGCCGGCCAGTCCCTGCTCGGCCGAAAACGAACCCGTCACTACGTTCACGGTCTCGATCGACTCGAGCGCCGGCACGTATGCCGAAATGTGCGGCAGCCAGATGTTCATGTTCGATGCGCCGTCGATGCGCACATTCACGCTCGACCGAGTCGCTCCGTTGGCGTTGAACGTCATCGCCCGCGACGGGTTCGACGGAACGGAGTGCGCCGACGTCGGCGGCGTGATGCCGGGAATGTTCACCAGCATGTATTGATAGTTGCGCGCGCCGGGCACCGGAATGTCCACCAGCGTCTTCGTCGTAATCTGTCCGCCCACGTCGGTGCGGTCCGTCTGGAGCGCCGCCGCCTGTGCGGAGATACTGATTGACTCCGAAACCGCGCCCACCGTCAAGCTCACATCCGCGCGCACGGTCGAGTTAATCGCGATGTTCATGTCCTTTTCGATGTGCGTCTGAAAGCCGTCCTTGGTGACGCGCATCGTGTAAAGGCCGCTTTGCAGCGTGGGTGCGCTGAAGGAACCATCCTCAGCCGCCACCACCTCGCGAACCTGGTTCGTTTGTTGGTTGGTGAGAACGATCTTGGCGCCGGCCACCGCCGCGCCACTCGGATCCTTCACGTTTCCTACAAGCGTTCCATATAGCGTCTGTCCGTATGTCGTGATGCCGCTCAATAGCAGACAACAAAACACACCAATTACAAATAACGATGCTTTTCTATTCATGTACCCCACTCTCACCCTAGTGTTTTGGGGGAATGGAGTTCCCCCGCCCAAAGTATTCGGCCAAACACTATATGTGAGTCAGGGGTGGAGTGCAAGCGCCTCCATCGTTACGCTTGTTAAATCGATTCTGCCGCCGGGTTGTACGATCCTGCTCGTTGGGTGCGGCGCGCGAACAAAAGTACGGAGGCAGGCGCAAACCTGCCTCCCGCCCCCGCCCTCCGAGCAGCTCGCGGGGTCGCCTAGTGTCAATGTTCCGATGGCAGGCCGTAGCCTGGATCAGAACTGAAGCCGTAGCCCGAGACGGAACGACCGTTCATCGCCCTGCTCCCGGCCCGTGTTCGTTATGCCGGTAACCTCGAAGACGCCCTGACGGAATGAGCCGTCCGGGTTCAGCGTCAGGTTCGCGATATTGTTCGACGGGTTGGCAAAGTGCGGCGTATTCGTAGCATTAAACGCTTCTCCGCGGAACTGCAACCGTACCCGCTCCGTGATGTTAAAGTTGCGGAAGATGCCCAGGTCGAGGTTCACCAGCCCCGGGCCAATGAGCGTATTCAGCCCCGCGTTGCCAAACCTCGCGTCCGTTACTCGCGCGAAGGCGGTGTAATCGTAGTACGCCATTCCGCGCCCCACGCCGCCAATTTTGGTCACTTCCGATTTCACCTGGTCGGCGCGTTGCCCGCTGCCGGGAAGGTTCAACGAGGCGCCGTCGGAGGTAACTCCGAAGGGCGATCCGCTCGTCAAGCGCGTCATCGCATTAATCTGCCACCCGCCGAGAATGGCCGACGCCGCACCCGACGTTGCCAACCGTTTCCCGCGGCCAAGCGGCAATTCGTAGATCACGTTGTTCGTAAAGTTGAACCTCCGGCTGAATCCCATCTCGGCGCTGTTCAGGAACATCGCGTCGAGCTTTTGCACGTTCGGGCCGCCGTCGGAGTTGTCGTTGCAGCATACGCCCACTGCCTTCGACCATGTGAACGCGTTATTGATCTGCAAGCCGTTGGCGAAGCGCCGCTCCAGCGTCGCCTGCATCGAGTTGTACTTCGTGTGGCCCACCGAGGTTACCAACTGAGTGGTCACGGTACGGCCAAACGGAGCGAAGAACGGCCGTCCGTTGTTGCCGCCGCCCGCGCTGTTCGGTCCAATCACCTGGCCCGCGTTCAAATCGAGGTTGCCCTGCTGGCGCACCTGCCTTGTGCCCACGTAGCCGATTTGCCCGATGAAGCCTTTGCCCAACTCGCGCTGGATGGTGAAGTTCCAGCTCATGATGTAGCTGCGCCGGTATTGGTCCCCCGTCGCGACTACCGCGTAGTTGTTGGGAATCGGTATCACGCCGTTGCCCAGATCGGGATTCGGAATGGCGGGAATGCCCTGTGCGATCGTGCTGACCGGCTGGAACGCGTTTGGCGCCTGGCCATTCAACACCACTAGTACCGGATAGTTCGTACGTAACGACCGGGCAATGTTCCACGGATCCCAGTTGATTCCGAATCCGGTGCGGACCACCGTCTTGTCATTGGCGCGCCACGCAATGCCCAGGCTCGGCGAGAAGTTCCTCTTGGAAACGCTCGTCCCGCAATCCGTGGGCACGCTTCCCACTCCGCAAACCAGCATCCGGTTGTTGACGAAATCGTAGCGCTCCAACCCGCGGTCCCCGCGCGTCGGCATCGGGAAGAACTCCCATCGCAGTCCCAACGATACGGTCACGCTTCGCGTCGCCTGCCACTTGTCGGAGAAGTACGTGTTGAACATCGTCGATCGCGTCTTGTATTCGTTGTCGACCTGCAGCAGCCTGCCATAGTTGTTCGGCAATCCAAACAGGAACGCGCCGAACGAGTTGTACTCGTTGGCCGCGTCGCCGCCATTGCGCTGCGTCGGCCCGCCCGTGAAATTGAATCCGCCCTGCGCGCCGTGCGTGGCGCCGCTGAACTCGGGCTGGTTGTGATTCAAGTGCAGGCGGAAGGCGTCCATGCCGAACCGGAACGTGTGCTTGCCCGCGATTTTCGTCGCATTGGCCACGTACTGATACTGCGGATCGTGCCGGTAGTAAGGCATGAAAGCATCGGGCACGCCCAGCGTGGCGAAGCTGGAAATCGTGAACCTGGGCCAGCCTCCCTCAAAAGTCCGGGTTCCGTTCGTGCCGGGAATCCCCAGAAAATCGCGGCCCAGGTTCTCCGTCAAACGCGGTTGCTCGACGTTGGTGTCCATCATTGTGTAGCCGAAGTGTGCGTCCACGATGAATGTCGGGCTGAGCAGGAAATTGTGCGCCACCGTGAACGTGCCGGTCTTGCCGAAACCGCTCCCCACGTTGCCGCCCGCGCCCGATATCGGCGCGCCAATCAGGTCGCCCAACGACCCCTTGTTGTCCATCACGTAGTCCAGCACGGAAAAGCGCACCCAGCTCTTCCACTTCTCCGTGATGTCGAAATTGAACTTCGTGTCCAGCGTCTTCCGGTCATAAAGATATCCGCCCGTGGCCAGGTAATTGTTGCCCAGCACGCCGCCCGGCTGGTTTGGAGTGGGGATCAACGGCAACAGCTTCCCGATGACCGGGCTGATCCGGCTCGCCGGCACGATGTTTCCCGCCAGCGGCGTGCGGTTCCGCCCGTCCAGATCGCCCGTCGCCGGGTCATAGACAATCCGCGTAGAGGCGGACAAATCGCCCGCCTTCATCGCGGTTGTGGGCAGCGTCGCGAAACGTTGGGCATATTCGCGATCGGTTGTTCCCTCGTAGCTCAAAAAGAAGAAGATTCGGTCCTTCTTGATGGGGCCGCCAACCGTGCCGCCAAACTGGTTATAAACAAGCTTCGGATTCCGCGCTCCCGGAGGATTGAAGAACGGCTTGGCCTTCATGCCGTTGTTCGAGTTGTACCAGAACGCCGATCCGCGAAAATCGTTCGTGCCGCTCTTGATTTGCACGTTCACCGATGCGCCGCCGGCCAGTCCCTGCTCGGCCGAAAACGAACCCGTCACCACGTTCACCGTCTCGATCGATTCGAGGGCGGGCACGTAGGCCGAAATATGCGGCAGCCAGATGTTCGTGTTGGATGCGCCGTCGATGCGCACGTTCACGCTTGACCGCGTCGCGCCGTTGGCGCCAAACGTCATCGCGCGCGATGGATTCGACGGAACCGAGTGCGCCGACGTCGGCGGCGTGATGCCCGGGATATTCACCAGCATGTACTGGTAGTTGCGCGAGCCGGGCACCGGAATGTCCACCAGCGTCTTGGTCGTGATCTGGCCGCCCACATCGGTGCGGTCGATCTGGAGCGCCGCCGCCTGCGCCGAAATACTGATGGACTCCGATACCGCGCCCACCTGCAATGTGACATCCGACCGCACGGTGGAGTTGATGCTGATGGTCAAATCGTTTTGAACGTGGCTCTGAAATCCCTCTTTGCTCACCCGCAACGTGTACGTCCCGCTCTGCAGCGTCGGAACGCTGAAGGCTCCCTCGGCGTTGGCTTCCACTTCGCGAGTCTGATTGGTTTGTTTGTTGGTTAGGACTACCTTCGCTCCGCCGATTACGGCGTTGCTCGGATCCTTCACATTCCCTACGAGCGACCCGTAGAGGATCTGTCCTTTGGCGCTGGGTTCCCCGCTCAACAGCAGACACACCACACCCAACACGAAACAGCTTATTTTGCTTTTCATGTAGCTCTCACCCATGTAGCCGGGACCCGTTACGCCCCGACATTAAATTTGATACATGGCACTATATGGGAGCCTGCATGAAAGTGCAAGTAAAAAATTGTAGAAGCTTAATCTTAATGCTCGCGCGCCGCTAAGCGCTTGGAAAGTGCGGAGAATACAGGAACGGTTTGCTTCGGGCCGCCAGGCGTCCACCCTTTACAAAGTGCTCGCCGCGGGGTGCCAACTCCGCCACCAGCCGCCCCCTCCACTTTGCCAGCGCGGCCGAGTGCGCCGGATCGCCCGCCAGATTTTGCTGCTCGTGGGGGTCGTGAACAAGGTCGAATAGCATCTCCTCGCCGGGCCGTGCGTGGAAAATGTACTTCTCGCGCCCGTCGGTCAACGCATTCCACTGATTTTCCGGTGCATAGCAGACGTCGGGCTCCAGGTCGTTCCACTCACGCCAACCCGCGCCGTCCTTCGCCACACAATCCACCAGGCTTCGCCCGTCAATGGGCACAGGCAGTGAAGCCCCGCCCGCGGCCATGATCGTTGCGGGAATGTCGCGCAGTTCCACCGGTTCCGTCCTCAGTTGCCCACGCTTGCCGCCCACCATTCCCTTGGGCCATCGCATGAGCATCGGCACGCGCGCCGACGGTTCGTACGCATAGGACTTCCGCCACAAGTTCTGATCTCCCGTCATGTCGCCATGGTCGCTCGTATAGAGGATCAGCGTCTCTTCCAGCAGGCCGCGCTTCTCCAGCGCGTCGAGAATCCGGCCGATCTGCTCATCGACGAACCCGACCGATCCGTAATAAGCCTGACGTGCCGTGCGTGTCTCCTCCGCGCTCACCCTGCCGCGCCAGATGTCGTCGCGCGCTGAGTTGCGTTCGGCATAGCGCTCCGCCCAGGGCGCCACGCGCGCCTCCGGGACGCCTTCGCGGAAGCGATCCATCCAACGTTGCGGGGGATCGTAGGGGCTGTGCGGCCGCGCAAACGAAACCTTCAAAAAGAACGGCTGCGAGCGCTGGTAACTCTCCAGGAAGTGAACCGCCACATCCGCCGTCCAGCGCGTCGGATGCAACCGCTCCGGCAGCACGTACGCCTTGCCCTTGTAGTCGTTCCACCCCACGCCCGTCGCGTCCGGATCGAGGTTCGGCGCTTCGGTATGAAACCAGGCGCGGTAGTCGCTGCGGAAGTCGACGCTTTCGGCGCGCCCCGACTCGTCGAGCAGCGCCAGGTCATAGCCGTGATAGTTCCGTTGCGGCGTGTAGTGAAGCTTGCCCACGGCCGCCGTGAAGTAGCCGGCTTGCTTCATCATCCTCGGCAGCTCCACCGGATACTTCTGCGCCACGCGCCCGTAGCCCAACATGCCGTGGTTCCACGGCGACATGCCCGTCAACAGGCACGCCCGCGCTGGCGTACACGTGGGCGTGGACGAGTAAGCGCATCGAAACCGCGCGCCCTCGGCCCCGATGCGGTCCATGTTCGGCGTGACGGCTGCCGGGTTGCCGTCCGAACGCAGGCAATCGCCGCGGTGCTGGTCCGCCATCAGAAAGAGAATGTTTGGCTTTGACGCGGCGTTTCGCGCTTGTTGCGCAAAGGCGGGCGCGGCCATCATCGCTTGAGCCATCTGCCGTCTAGTTAGACTCATCGGACCATTGTGTATCAGCGCGGCGGCGTTGGAAACCAAGGCGTATCCGAATAGCACTCGTCTGGATGGAGTACCCGCATGATGCCGTTCGCGCGATCGGGTCCGGTGCATTCCGTGCAAACTAGGTGCGCCGTGGGAATGCAATCGTTGCCGCGGTCGGAATAGTGCTCTTCCCGGTACGCAATCGCCGCCGGCAACGCAAACTCCTGTCGCAGAGCGCGCTCGTGAATGCGGCAGGTGGCGCGAATCACCGGCCCGCCCCGTAGCGGATAAAGCAGGTCGACCTCAATCGACGGGTTGCTCCGCATCGCCCGCTCAACGGCGCGCAGATGGGCGCACATAGCCGTCGACTGGGTGTCGCGTCGATACGCAATCTGTTCCGGAGTGGTGCATCCCATCAGGCCGTAGGCTCCCTTCCGGTGCCCGCGGCCCGGCCCATAGCCGGTCGTGGCGATCTTCGTCCGAATGAGGACCCAGGCGGCCAACGAGGGCAGCGCGACAATCGTCAGCGCGGCGATCAGCCCGAACCAAGTGTCGGACACGCCGCTCATCCGGGGCCGCAGCCAGAAGCCGCCGGCAATCACCCCGCCAAACGACACGGCCGTGGCCAGCACGACGATAAGCGATGCGCGCAATGGGCGATTATATCCGGCCCGCTATGTTACCCTCAGGTTTCCTATGGCAGAAGTACCTTTGCGTGTAGTCCCGTTGGGGGGCTTGGGCGAGTTCGGCATGAACTGCATGGCCCTATGCTACGGCGACGACATCCTTTTCCTCGATGCGGGCATTATTTTTCCCGGCGACCAACTCCGCCGGGTCGGACAAGCCCCCCGCCCCGGTCCGGCCGGTCCCGTCGATCGGGCCTGCCACATCGGCCGAACCTCCCGCCGGCCGCCGACCGCCGGCCGACCGCCAGGCACCGATCGCGGTGATCGGTCCCGGCCGCCGGTTGCCCGGCGCCACCGGTGCCGGCCCGCCGTGGGCGCCGCCCAGCACCGGGCGGGACCCGCCCCCCCAAGCCCCCGCACGCCC